>DAOQGS010000265.1:0-5398 GCA_035338675.1 Cellvibrionaceae bacterium | reverse complement strand
CAAAGGTGGCCGCTTCTATGCGGGAAAACCCTTCCTCCATTTTGCGCACCATCATCTCCGCCGCAATAATGGCGTCATCTACCAAAAGCCCCAGGGCAATAATTAACGCGCCGAGGGATATTTTGTGTAAATCGATATTAAATAAACGCATGCATAAAAAAGTAATGGCCAGCACCAAAGGAATGGTCAGCCCCACCACCAAACCCGGCCGCAGGCTTACCGCCCAGCCGGTAGGCGTTTTGTGCACGCCCAGGGCAACAAAACTTACCGCAAGCACAATAATTAAAGCTTCGGCAAGGGTGCCTAAAAATTCATTGACGGAGCTGGCCACGGCCTTGGGCTGATCTGCCACCCGGTGTAATTCAATGCCGGCGGGCAATTTGTGGCGAATAATTTCCCCTGTGTGGTTAAGATTTTTGCCTAGCTCAATAATATTGCCGCCTTTTTGCATGGCCACCGCCAGGCCAATAACCTCCTCGCCGTTGTGGCGCATTTTATTCTTTGGCGGGTCGTCATAGCCGCGGGTAATCTCGGCAATATCGCCCAGGCGCAAATCCCTGCCCTCGCGGCCGAGGCTGAGGGCGCGCAGTTCATCTAGGGAGGCCAATTGCCCGCTCACCCGCAGATTAATATTATCGGTCTCGGTGGCGAGCACACCGCTTGCAGTAAGGGCATTTTGGGCGTTAATGCGCTCGATAATCTCCGGC
The DNA here is from genome assembly GCA_035338675.1 of Cellvibrionaceae bacterium. GTDB lineage: Bacteria > Pseudomonadota > Gammaproteobacteria > Pseudomonadales > Cellvibrionaceae > CAMCXE01. The sequence continues at coordinate 4,691 of DAOQGS010000265.1, read as the reverse complement.
AGCGAAATGCCCATCCGCGCCATTTTTTTATGGGAGAGCACAACATTAATTTTTTCATCCTGCACGCCGAGTAATTCGACTTTGGCCACTTGGGGTACGCGCAGCAATTCTTGCCGCACTAAATCGGCATAGTCTTTTAATTCTGCGTAGCTAAAACCATCGGCTGAGAGCGCAAAAATAGAGCCGTAGGTATCGCCGAATTGATCGTTAAAAAACGGCCCTAAAACACCTTGCGGCAAGCTATAGCGAATATCGCCCATTTTTTTGCGCACATGGTACCAGCTGTTGCTGGTTTCTTTTGGCGGTGTGGATTCGGCTAATTGGATAATAATGGTGGTTTCGCCGGGCCTGGAAAAACTGCGGATGCTGTCCACATATGGCGTTTCCTGCAGGGTTTTTTCCAGTTTGTCGGCCACTTGATCGGCCATTTGCATGGCGGTGGCGCCGGGCCATTTGGCCGACACCACCATGGCGCGAAAGGTAAAGGGCGGGTCTTCATCCTGGCCGAGATTTACAAAACTTAAAATGCCGCCAATTAATAGTGCGGCTATTAAATAACGCACCAGTGGAATATGTTCTAACGCCCAGCGAGATAAATTAAATGAGCTATTCACTGGGATACGGCTCCGTTGGATTGAGTGTGTTCAGCAGCCGGCGCCATCAGCGCCTGTGCCGACAGACGTGCGGGCGTTTGCTGTGTTTGCGCCGGGGCGGGCAGCAGGCTTACGGCCTGGCCAGAGGTGAGCACATGTACGCCTGCCGTAATAATCGTTTGGCCGGGGTGAAGGCCTTCCACTAAGACATCGTTGCCGCTGATGCCCGCCACTTTTATTTCGGTAAGCTCAGCACGGCCCTGCACCACTTGCCACACCTGGGTTTTACCCTGGTTGTTGAGCAGTGCAGAGAGCGGCAGTTTTATAAAGGCTTGCGGTGTGGTGAGGTGAAATTTTGCCGCCGCGCTCATACCTAATTTTAGTAGCGCACGCTGGGCATCTGACATATCGATAAAAGATATTTTCGCTGCAAAGGCGCGGCTAATAGGATCGGCGGCAGGGGCAATTTCCCGTATGCGGCCGTGAAAAACTTCTTTAGTCGATGCCCATAATTGAATGTCGATGGCGTCGGCTTTATTAATTAAGCCGAGATTATTCTCCGGAATGGCGATGGCCAATTCCAAATCGCTCGGCCCAGCATGTGTATTATCGCCACTGAGTTTAGCCAGTTGTACAACCGGTACACCCGGCGCCACCACTTGGCCAATTTCGCCGTGCAGGGCGGTGACTACACCGTCCACATCGGCAATTAATTGCGCGTAACGGGTTTGATTGGCCTGCTCACGCTCAATGGCTTGGGCCTGTTCTAAATAGGCTTTGGCAGCGGCAAACGCTACGTTTTTAGCATCCACAGCGCTGTGGCTGATGGCGCCGGTTTTAAGTAAATCGCTAAAACGCTTATATTCTAGTGCGGCCACATCGAACTGAGTTTGCGCGGTGCGCGCATTGGCTTGGGCTTGAGTAAGGCCGAGTTTTAAATCTTGATTATCCAAACTCATGAGCAATTGGCCGGTTTTTACCTGGCTGCCCACTTCCACATGGCGCGCTTGAATTTTGCCGCCCACTTGAAAGGCCAGGGCCGATTCCACCCGGGCAACAATGGTGCCTGCGTATTCGGCGGCCAGCTGTTGCTGGTTGGCGGCGACCACCAGGGTGCGCACTGGGCGCGCAATTTCAGTGGGGGCGGTGTGTTGCCCGCAGCCTATCAGCAGGCTTAACACACTCAAAAATAGGGTAAAAATAGCCTTGCGCGCCATAGCGGTTCCTAGAGGTTGTCAGCAATTGAAGCGGGAGCCCAATCGTCTGTGCCGATGGGCCCTAAGATAAACCTGTGCAGTTTACCCCTTTCGATGCAGCGCGGAAATTTACTTTTACCCCGCCTGGGTGTGACAAATTGCCTAGCGGGCTAGGTTGCGTGCAGGGCTGCGTAGTGGCAGGCCAGCGTTAAGACGATTTATTAAGGAACCTCGGATTAAGCCTTGAGGCGGGGACGCTGCACCCGGTGCATTTGCACAATAGGCGCGAATTTAGCGGTGCGCAGAATTTGCTTAATGGTTTGCTGAAGATAGATAGGCAACAAGCGCTTAAATGAGTTTGTAGCCTGCGCCATACACAGATTTAATATATTGCACATCTGGCTGAATATTAATTTTGCGGCGCAGGTTTTTAATGTGAAAATCCACCGAGCGAGCGTCGTATTCAGCGTAGTGTTTATGGCTTTTATCCAAGAGGCTTTCGCGGGAAAATACTTTTGTCGGGCTGGATATTAATAACAGCAGCATATTAAATTCAATTTGCGTTAATAACACGGGCTCGCCCGCAACTGTCACGCGCTGTTCTTCTGGGTGCAGGCAAATGGGGCCGTGGCTGATGGTGTGCACCTCGGCCGCCTGGGGGCCTGCGCGGCGCAAAATAGCCTTGATGCGTGCAATTAATTCACGGGGATTAAACGGTTTACACAAATAATCATCGGTGCCGTGGGCAAAGCCTGCCAGGCGGTGAGCATCTTCTGCCAGTGCACTGATCATAATAATCGGCACGTTCGATTGGGCGCGAATGTGTTCGCATACTTCGGTGCCGGTTAATTCCGGCAGCATGACATCGAGAATAATTAAATCCGGCGGGGTTGTATTAAATGCCGCCAGTGCCTCAAGCCCCGTGCGCACATGGCGCACGCTAAAGTCCTCCAGGGATAAATACTTGCAGATAATATCGGCAATTTTGGTGTCGTCTTCTGCCACTAAAATCGTTTTATTCATGCTCTAATGTCTTCGGTGCGCGGGTGGGCAGCTCTATTCTAATCGATAAACCACCCAATTCGCTGGTGGTTGCGAAAATAGCGCCGCCGTGGGCATCGATGATGGATTTGCAAATGGCAAGGCCAATGCCTGCACCACCGCCGCTGCGGCCTGTGATGGTGTCGGCGCGGTAGAGGCGATCAAACATATGTTTAGCCGCAGCAGGGGTTACCCCGGGGCCGGAATCATCCAGGCTGATGCAGACGGCCTGGGGCTTCTCCATCAGCTGAATGTTAAGCCGGCCCGGTGAGTCCATGTATTTTAAACAATTCTCTAACAGGTTGCGCACCACTTGGGTGAGCCGGTCGGCATCGGCCAGAATATAAAACGCTTCCGCGCTGTAGTGCTCTTCCAGTTGAATATCTTTTTCGCGAAAGAGTGTTTTATAGGGCTTTACTATGTACTCAATAAAGGGTTTTAAGTCTAGGGTTTGGGGCCTTAAGATCAAGCCAATTTCTTCACCTTTACTCAACTCATACAAATCATCTACCAGGCGCTTAATATGCAGTACTTCATGCTGTAAATTTTGCGCGGTGGTTTCATCGCACTGGGTTAAATTATCGCAAATGGCAAAAATCTCCCCCACCAAAAGTGTCAGCGGAGTTTTAAGTTCATGGGAAATATCCGTTAACCACTGCTTTTGTTGCCTGTGGTAACTGGCTAATTCAGTGGCGATGCTATTAAAGCGCTCAGCCAACTCCTGTAGTTCATCATTGGACTGAATGTTAATTCGAGTGGCAAAATTACGCTGGGCAATTTCTTGGGCGCCGCGGGTGAGCTCTTGAATAGGGCGGGTAATATGGCGGGACAATATAAAACTTAACACCGCGGCTAAAATACCGCCTAATGCTATAGCCCAATTGACAATGTACAGCTGTTGATAAAAAAAATACTGGGCCAGTGGCAATATATCCATATCAATTTTGCCAATGCTCAGCCAGCCAATCAGTTTGCCGTGTAATTTAATGGCTTGGTAATTAACATCGCTTTTAGCTATTTCCGGTGCAATCAGGACGCGTTTATTGGCGTCTAATAGTGTGGCTCTTTGTAAAAAAGTGCCAAATGGCATATCCCAGGCAGGGGTAGATTTAGGTGGCGGCGCTGGAATGGGCGCTGCGCGCTGTTCTTTATTTAACGAGGTGGCGGCATTTTGCGCCATCAATGCAAAAAATACTTTATAAAAACTGTGATTAACCGTGTCATTCCAGAGGGATTTATCGGCGATGACCTTGTCCCAGGAATTATTCTGTGCGTATTCTTGGCTTAAAGTTGCCGCCAGATCCTCCATTACCGCCAAATCAATTCCATTGAGTGCATTGCTGTACATGCTTTTGCTGCCGACAAAACTCAGGCTGACAAAAACCACGGTGAGCACCAGAATAATGCCGATATTAATGCCGAGTAGTTTGTGGATTAATTTAATGCGCATGGTACATCCCGCAAAAGGCTTGTATGGCCGCCAGGGTAAAAATAGAGTGTTAGGATTCAATCTCGATCACACTTAAAACGTGCCGAAGCTCTCGTTTGCTGGTGTTGGCAGTGGCAGCCTCACAGGTTCCTCACAATTACTCGATATAGTCTCATAAAGCAACACAAGCTTTTAAGTGCTTGTTTATTTGTGACCGCTGGCGCGCTTGCGCCATGCCGTGCCCCGTTTCTATTTTTTACACAATCTAATAACAACCATAATTCATAATGGGGTGTATAACCATGCCTGTCATAGAGAAATCACGTTTAAAAAAAACAGCTGTTTTGGGCAGTATACTGCTGGCATTGGCGGCCGTTTCTGGCTGCGGTGGCGCCACGACTTCATCTAGCTCAAGCAGCTCTTCTTCCAGCT
>DAOQGS010000264.1:0-5428 GCA_035338675.1 Cellvibrionaceae bacterium | reverse complement strand
TGGAAGACTTATCGTTCCGTTATTTACAACCCTACGATTATAAATACATCGCTAAATTATTAGACGAGCGCAGGCTTGATCGTCAGGTATATATAGATGAAGTTATAAGCATTTTAAAAAGTGCTTTGGAGCACGAGCGTATTCAGGTGCTCGACATCAATGGCCGCGCCAAACATATTTACAGTATCTGGCGCAAAATGAAGCGCAAGGGCATTGGCTTTTCAGAAGTATATGATATTCGCGCCGTGCGCATTTTAGTCTCCTCCGAGCAGGATTGTTATCGCGCTCTAGGTATAGTGCACTCGCTCTGGCGCAATATTCCCAATGAGTTCGATGATTACATCGCCAACCCCAAAGAAAATGGTTACCGCTCACTACATACTGCTGTAAAAGGGCCCGCCAGCCGCGTGTTGGAAATTCAAATTCGCACCCGCGATATGCACGAAGAAGCCGAGTACGGTGTCTGCGCCCACTGGCGCTACAAAAAGTCCGATAAAGACGGCGCGTCCAATTCCTACGAACAAAAAATTGCTTGGCTGCGCCAAGTGCTTGAGTGGCACGATGAAATTGGCGGCAATCCGCTGGATGATCATTTGCATCGCGGTTTTGAGCAGGACCGTATTTATGTCTTCACGCCGGAAGGCCATGTGGTGGATTTGCCGGAAAATGCCACGCCGGTGGATTTTGCTTTTCGTATCCACTCGGATATAGGTATTCGCTGCAAAGGCGCGAAAGTCAATGGCCGCATAGTGCCGCTTAATTATTCCTTGCGCACCGCCGATCAAGTAGAAATTATTACGGGCAATCGCGAAGCGCCCAGCCGGGATTGGTTAGTGCCCGCGTTGGGTTATATCACCACCTCGCGAGCGCGCAGCCGTTTGCAGGGGTGGTTTCGGCAGCAGGATCGCGATCAAAATATTGCCGATGGCCGCGCCCTACTGGATCACGAATTTTTGCGCTTGGCGGTGGATAATATCGACTATGAGGCCCTGGCGAAAAAACTCAAATTGCGCACCTTGGATGATCTCTATGCCGCTGTGGGCACGGGTGATTTAAGTGTTGACCGCATTATTAATGTTGCCGAGCGCTTATTTAAACCGGAAAAAAACAACGAATTAGTTACCTCCTTGGTGGGGCGTGCGCAATCGACCGAGCCGGATGGCTCCGATATTTATATCGATGGTGTGGGCAATTTAATGTCCCACATAGCGCAGTGCTGCAAACCCATTCCGGGGGATCGTATCACGGGTTATATCACCCTTGGCCGCGGGGTTTCCATTCACCGGCAGGATTGCACCAATATTCTGCATTTGGCCGCAGAAGAGCCCAACCGCATTATTAAAGTGGATTGGGCGCAAAAACCCGAGCAGTTGTATTCGGTAGACGTCATAGTGGAAGCCTTCGACCGCCATGGCTTATTGCGCGATATAACCACGTTGCTGGATAAAGAACGTATCAACGTCAGCGCCATGCAAACACTCTCCAATAAACAAAAAAATACCGTGGATATGTCCTTTCGCGTTGAGGTGGCCAGTTATGCCGACCTCAGCCGAGTATTGGCGCGCTTAAGCCGCTTGCCGAATATCTCCAGTGTAAAACGCCGTATTTAACGCCCCGCCCAGGTGCGATAGCGTGAAAATAGGCGGCAAAGAAATATCTGCTTTAGCTGCCTTCTTTAAATTCTCGCTGCGCTAAAACCTGTAAGCACGCGTGGATGTTCATGTTTTAGCGCAGCTCGCGGCGGCTTGCGCTGTAACCATTGGCCCGGCAGAAAAACTCTTCCGGGTTAATAATACTTACACTTGCAAGCTGAATCAGAGCATCCTCAACACAGGCTTTTGACATGCCCCACTATACACTCGCCGATTTAATCCAACTTATGGCCCGCTTGCGCGACCCAGCAGATGGTTGCCCGTGGGATTTAAAACAAAGTTTTTCGAGTATTACCAAGCATACGTTGGAAGAAGTGTATGAGGTGATCGATGCCATCGAGCGCCAGGACTTGCCGCAGCTGCGCGACGAGTTGGGGGATTTATTATTTCAAATTGTGTTTTATGCGCAGTTGGCACAAGAGCAGGGGGCATTTGATTTCGCGGCTGTTGTGGATGGTATTACACAAAAATTGTTGCGCCGCCATCCCCATGTATTTCCCGATGGCAGCTTGGCCAGTCGGCGGCAAAGTGCTGAATTAACCGACGCGGCAATAAAGGCTCAGTGGGAACAGATCAAATCTCAAGAGCGCGGCGAAAAAGGGCAGCCGCAAGTTTTAGCCGATATTCCAGCGGCGCTGCCGGGTTTAATCCGCGCGGAAAAATTGCAAAAACGTGTGGCTGTGCTGGGGATGGATTTTGCTGATGCCAGAGCTGCGATTGCAGGCGTAAAAGCGGAAATTAACGAGCTTGAAGCTGCGCTGGCAACCCAGCAGGTGGACGCAGTTGCCGATGAGTTGGGAGATGTATTATTTAGTTTGGTGAATGTCTCGCGCCATTTGAAATTAGATGCTGAACAGTGTTTGCGGGCGGCTAATAGTAAATTCTCGCGCCGGGTAGTGGCCATGGATAAATTAATTGCCGAGCGGCGCGCGCACTGGGACGATTTTGATAGCGAGGCATTCGCAGTGCTTTGGCAGCAGGCCAAAACTGTCAGCGACTAATAAATGATGGGAAGCAATAAGGGTTAGAATACTTAGATTGTCACGGCCTCCCTAATAAATTCAGCAGCCCCTTCAGCGGTTCTTCTCACAGCTCACAAAGCTACACATCAGCCATATAAAAGCTGCTATAAATTGGGCCTTGCGCGTACAGTATGTGATCGTGCGCCGCTTGGAAATTAACCAGCTGCCTGGCCCTGCGGGCCCTAACCTTGTGAAAGTTTGGCCCTGCGTGTATCTTAGCCGCTTTGTCCAGGCCTACGGCCTTATTTATGCCCAGGCCTGCGGCCTTATTTATCGGAGAACTCATTCATGCGGATTATTCTTTTAGGTGCTCCCGGCGCCGGAAAAGGGACCCAAGCTAAACACATCATGGAGTTGTTTGCTATTCCGCAAATTTCAACCGGCGATATGCTCAGAAATGCAATTAAAGAAGGCACCGAGTTGGGGCTTAAAGTCAAAGATGTAATGGCATCGGGCGGATTGGTATCGGACCAATTAATTATTGATTTGGTTAAAGAGCGCATCGCGCAGGATGATTGTAAAAACGGTTTTTTATTCGATGGATTTCCCCGCACCATCCCGCAAGCCCAGGCCTTAGCCGACGCCAATATTCCCATCGATCACGTAGTTGATTTTCACGTTGACGACGAAGAAATCGTGGCGCGTTTAAGTGGCCGCCGTGTCCATGCCGATTCCGGGCGCATTTACCACGTCCAACACAATCCGCCCAAGCAAGAGGGGCTTGATGATATTACGGGTGAAGCGCTTATTCAGCGCCCAGATGATGAAGAGGCCACGGTGCGCAAACGCCTGGCTGTATATCATGAACAAACTGAGCCTCTAATTGATTTTTATCGCGATTTCTCGAAAGCCAATGGCGGTATTCCTAAGTGTTCCAGAGTAAATGGCGTGGGGCCGCTTGATGAGATCCGCCAGCGTGTTGCGGACGTATTGAAGTAGGCCTATGCCCATCGTCGCTCGGTGCGGCACTATTGCTAAAATTGGCTCTTTAGAGCCTTTTTTTTCGCCTTCAAATTAGCGGGAATACAGTGTGACTCAGAAAAGATCAGCAATTGTTTTACTTAATTTAGGCACGCCGGATGCGCCGACAGTTTCCAGTGTGAGAAAGTTTCTGCGCGCATTTTTGAGCGATCCGCGCGTGGTGGAATTGCCCAGGCTGCTGTGGCTGCCTATTTTATACGGCATTATTTTACCCCTGAGGCCGAAAAAAGCTCTGCAAGCCTATCAGTTGGTGTGGACTGAAGAAGGTTCGCCGTTGAAGGCAATAACTGACAAACAAGTCGATGCCCTCGCTAAACGCGCGCAGGCTCAAATGGGGGATGCGGTTGAAGTGGTGGCGGCCATGACCTATGGTGAGCCAGCACTGGAAGCGCAAATAAATGCGCTACGGGCACGTGGCGTTGGCCGCATTATTCTATTGCCCCTGTATCCGCAATATTCAGCTACCACCACCGCGCCGATATACGATCAACTGGCTCGCTATATCAGGCGCACGCGCCATATTGCGGAAGTGTTTTTGGTTAATGCCTATTTTGAGCGGCGGGATTATATTGCGGCACTGGCGGCAAGTATTAAGGAGTATTGGCAGCTCAATGGCCAGAACGAAAAACTATTATTTTCTTTTCACGGCATTCCGCAGCGCTGTGTCGATAAAGGCGATCCGTACTACGACCACTGTGTTGCCACGGCCAATGCAGTTGCACAGGCGCTTGCATTGCCTGCTTCTGCGTGGGCGATTAGTTTTCAATCACGCTTAGGCAAAGCCAAATGGCTACAACCCTATACCGATAAATTGTTGGTTGAATGGGCGCAGGCCGGTGTGCAGTCAGTGGATGTTATCTGCCCCGCATTCGCAACGGATTGCATTGAAACCCTGGAAGAAATCCAAGGGGAAAACCAAGAGTTGTTTTTGCACGCGGGCGGCAAACGCTTCGGGTATATTCCATGTCTTAATGACCGCGCAGATCATATCGACATGATGTGGGCCATCGCAAAACCCTTATTGCTCAATTCTGCGGATTACTGTTAATCGTTATCCGCGCATATTGCGCCCGGCTGGGCGCTTTTTCTCCCTCGTATAATCGCCCCGCTCGATAGTAATGAATATCTGTGTTCACAGGCGCTGTTTATTGGGGGATGCGCTTCACTTCGCCACGTTGGGATATTTTTCTCAATTTCATCATGATTACTTGCTGTAGCAAAAATTGCCTTGTACCAAGTATTTTAGGAACCTTTGCTGTAACTATTTGGCTCACTTTTTAGTAAGGCTAGACTTAATCACGCACTGACAGGAACCTATCTGGCGAGTGCTTTGGTGTTGTGAGCCCCCGATACATCGCCACTGCTACACCGCGAATCAATTATGCCGCCTGGTTAAATCCTCTAAAATTCGCCCTCAAGCGGAAGGGGGTAATATAGCGTGCTGAATAGTTACCCTTTGATGAGACTGAAGGCAGGGATGTTTTGCACGTGTTGTGGGAAAAGCCTACGCCTGAACAACAGGCAGTGCGTGTGTATTCAAATGTATTAACTCAGGCTTAACAGCGCATCCTATATAAATAGAAAGCTGAGTGCCCCGCCTTGGCAGTTGCCGTTTCTGATTCCTGCCGCATCTTTAAACCTGGCGTCAACGATAGTAAATAAACTCTTGCAGCGCGGCGTTTCGTCGGGTTGCGGTTTCTATAGGTGCTGTTTAGTTGCTGTGGATTCCGGTGCTCGCGTTCTTTATCGTTAATCCTATGCAGTAGCATTTTC
>DAOQGS010000263.1:0-5436 GCA_035338675.1 Cellvibrionaceae bacterium | reverse complement strand
CCCTGCTGGGTCCCACCAGCGGCTGGCGAGGCGGCTAAATTTGGCAATTTCCTGGGGGTCCATATTGGCCATGGCAAGTCCTCATTAGGGGTGGGCGGGGCGGAATAAAGCGCCGCGAATCTGCTGTTGCCAGCGCGCGGTGGTGCGGCTGATCTGGCTGCTATCCAAACCCTGCAGAGCGCCCTCGCTGACCAGGGCTTTACCACTTACCCATAGGTGATTCACGCGGTGGCTGCCGGGCCGGTACACCAGGTTTGATACAAGGGAATAGCTGGGTGTGGACAGCAGTGGATCCAAGCTCAGGGCGATCATATCGGCCTGTTTACCCACTTCCAAACTGCCGATTTGGCTATCAAGCCCGAGGGTTTTAGCCCCGCCTAGGGTTGCCATATACAGGGCTTCCTCAGCGGCGAGGGCGGCGGCATCACCGGCTACCGCTTTAGCCAGCAGAGCGGTGGTATGCAACTCGCCGAACATATCTACGTTGTTATTGCTGGCGGCCCCATCGGTGCCCAGGCCCACTTCTATGCCCGCCTTTAAAAGCTTGTCTGCCGGGCAAAAGCCGCTGGCGAGTTTTAAGTTGGATTCGGGGCAGTGGATTACCTTGGCGCCGGTCTCCTGCAGTAGGCGCAGGTCTTCGTCGTTAATTTGCGTCATGTGCACACACTGGGTTTGCGGGCTTAACAGGCCCAGCTCGAGCAGGCGGGCTAAGGGCCGCTGGCCGTATTGGGCCATGGAGTCGGCGACCTCTTGGGCGGTTTCGTGCACATGTATATGTACCGGCGCCTGCACCTCATTGGCGAGAATGGCGATGCGCCGCAGGCTGCTATCCCCCAGTGTATAGGGGGCGTGGGGGCCAAAGCCGATGCTGATGCGGGGGTGGTCTTTGTAGTCGTCAAATAGGCTTAAGCCCTTGCGCAGGCCTTCATCTATGTCCGCCGCCCAGCGGTTGGGGAAGTCCAGCAGCGGGAAGGTAATTTGTGCGCGGATGCCCGTTTCATTCACCACACGGGCGGCGGCCTCGGGGAAAAAATACATATCGCTAAAACAGGTGGTGCCGCTCAGTAACATCTCCGCAATAGAGCGGGTGGTGCCGTCGGTGACAAATTCTTCATCCACCCACTGGCCTTCAGCGGGCCAGATGTGATCGTTCAGCCAAGTCATTAAGGGCAGGTCGTCGGCAAAGCCGGAAAGCAAACTCATGGCCGCGTGGTTATGGCAATTTACCAAACCCGGCATCAGCACCTGTTGGGGTAATTCAATAACCTGCTTAGCTTGCCACTGGGATTCAATCTGCGCCCTGGGCGCCAGTGCACAAATAACCCCGTCTTTTATCGCCACCGAGCAGCGCTCCAACAGGCGGTTGTGGGGCGCAATCGGCAGCAACCATTGTGGGTGAAGAATTAAATCGGCACTGGGCAGAGCGGTGGCAGCCATAGGTGAACCCGTTGTGTAAGGGGAGGGCAGTATAACCTCTGCATTGGCCGTTGTGCGGCCTAGGCAGGTTCTTAATCGCGCCGAGCTGTGCTAGTATCCGCGCCCTTGTCTTAAGGCGCTGGCAGCGGTTTTTTACGCGTTTTAGCGCCTTGTCCCAGCCATATCCGTTCTGAAGGAACCCCTAAGCCCATGGGCGAAATAGCTAAAGAAGTTCTTCCTGTCAGTATTGAACATGAGATGACCCAATCCTACCTGGATTACGCCATGAGCGTAATCGTAGGCCGCGCCCTGCCCGATGTGCGCGATGGATTAAAACCCGTGCACCGCCGCGTGTTATTCGCCATGAGCGAATTGGGCAATGACTGGAACAAACCCTATAAAAAATCCGCCCGTGTGGTGGGGGATGTAATCGGTAAATACCACCCGCACGGCGACTCCGCCGTATACGACACCATCGTGCGCATGGCCCAGCCTTTTTCCCTGCGTTATATGCTGGTGGACGGCCAGGGCAACTTCGGCTCGGTGGATGGCGACAGCCCCGCCGCCATGCGTTACACCGAAATTCGTATGGCCAAAATCGCCCACGATTTATTGGCCGATTTAGATAAAGAAACCGTCGATTACGTACCCAACTACGACGGCACTGAATTAATTCCCGTAGTAATGCCCACCCGCGTACCCAATTTATTGGTTAACGGCTCTTCCGGTATTGCTGTGGGCATGGCCACTAATATTCCACCGCACAATTTAGGTGAAGTTATTCGCGCTTGTGTGGCCTTAATCGACAACCCGGAACTCACCGTTGACGAATTAATGGAATATATTCCCGGCCCGGATTTCCCCACCGCCGCCATTATTAATGGCCGCGCCGGCATTTTAGCGGCCTATCGCACCGGCCGTGGCCGCATCTATGTGCGCGCCCGCGCCACGGTGGAAACCGATGCTAAAACCAACCGCGAAACCATTATCGTTCACGAAATCCCCTACCAGGTAAACAAAGCGCGCCTGATCGAAAAAATCGCCGAGCTGGTAAAAGAGAAAAAAGTCGAAGGCATTTCCGAAATTCGCGATGAATCCGACAAAGACGGTATGCGCATCGTGATTGAAATTAAACGCGGTGAAATGGGCGAGGTGGTATTAAATAATCTCTATGCCCAAACGCAAATGCAAACCGTGTTTGGCATTAACACCGTAGCCTTGGTAGACGGCGAACCGCGCACCTTAAATTTATTGGAATTATTAGAATATTTTATTCGCCACCGCCGGGAAGTGGTCACCCGCCGCACCGTGTATTTGCTGCGCAAAGCTCGCGAGCGCGGCCATGTATTGGAAGGCCTGGCCGTTGCCATCGCCAATATCGACGAAGTGATTACCACCATTAAAAACTCCCAAACCCCCAACGATGCCCGCGATGCCTTATTAAGCCGCGGCTGGCCGGTGGGTTTGGTGAGCCAATTTATCGAGCGCGCCGGCGCCGAAGCCTGCCGCCCGGATGGCTTACCTGCGGAAATGGGTATGCGCGATGGGGTGTATTATTTATCCCCCGCGCAAGTGCAAGCGATTTTAGATTTACGCCTGCACCGCTTAACCGGTATGGAGCACGATAAACTCCTTACCGAATACGAAGAAAAATTAAAAGTCATCGCGGAGTACCTAGAAATTCTGGCCAACTCCGTGCGCTTAATGGAAGTAATCCGCGAAGAGCTGGTGCAAATTGGCGCCGACTATGGCGATGCCCGCCGCACGGAAATTCAAGATTCCCTGCTGGATTTAACTGAAGAAGATTTAATTACCGAAGAAGACCGGGTGGTGACCATCTCCCACGGCGGTTACGCCAAAAGCCAGCCGGTGAGTGCCTATCAAGCCCAGCGCAGAGGGGGCATGGGTAAAGCGGCCACCGCAGTAAAAGATGAGGATTTTGTTGAGCATTTAGTTATTGCCAGTACCCATGATTTTATTTTGTGTTTTACCAATTTAGGCAAAGTTTATTGGTTGAAGGTGTATCAAATCCCCGTGGCCAGCCGCACCTCCAGAGGCCGCCCGGTGGTGAATTTATTGCCCTTAGATGAGGGTGAGCGCATTACCGCTATTCTGCCGGTGCGGGAATTCGACGAAAATAAATATATTTTTATGGCCACCTCCCAAGGCACAGTGAAAAAATCCTCATTGGCGCAATTTGCGCGCCCCCGCAGCGTGGGCCTGCGCGCTATCGAATTAGACGAAGGCGACCACTTGGTAGGCACCTCTATTACCGATGGCAGCTGCGATGTTTTATTGTTTGCCAGCAACGGTAAAGCTGCCCGTTTTAATGAAGAAGCGGTGCGGGAAACTGGCCGTACCTCGCGAGGTGTGCGCGGCATTATTCTGGCCGAAGGTGAGCGGGTGATCTCTATGATTATTCCCAAAGAGGACGGCCAAGTACTTACCATCAGCGAAAACGGCTATGGCAAACGCACAGCGGTAACCGAATTCCCCGTTAAAGGGCGCGGCACCCAAGGTGTTATCGCCATGCAAATTTCTGAACGCAACGGCGTAATTGTCGGCGCTATTCAGGTGTTTGATGGCGATGAAATTATGTTGATCTCAGACCAGGGCACCGCCGTGCGTACCCGCGCCGCAGAAGTATCCCTGGTGGGCCGCAATACTCAGGGTGTGCGCATTATTAAAACCAAAGAAGGTGAGCGTATTGTAAGCCTGGAGCGCATCGCCGAAAGCGAAGAGGCAAGTGCGGACGAAGCGGCTTTTAATGCCAGTGAAGGCGAGGACACAGGTACATCTGACGACTCCAGCGACGAATAATCGGGCGGCCTTTATGAGCGGCGAAACAACCCAAGATGTTAATGCAGCAGCGGATGAGCAGGCTCAATTAGCCCAGGTGCGTGAGCGCATTGATTTGATCGATGAACAAATCGGCGAATTAATCAGCCAGCGCGCCCGCTGCGCCCTTGAAGTGGCGGAGATTAAAAAACAATTTAATGGCGGCAAGCCCGCGTCATTTTACCGCCCCGAGCGCGAGGCCCAGGTGTTGCGCAAAGCCATGGCGCGCAACCCTGGCCCGCTGAATAATGAAGAATTCGCGCGTTTATTCCGCGAAATTATGTCCGCCTGTTTAGCCCTGGAAAACCCTATTAAAGTCGCTTTTTTAGGGCCGGAAGGCACATTTACCCAGCAGGCGGCGTTAAAACATTTTGGCCATTCGGCGCAATCTGTACCCTTAAATGCCATTGACGAAGTCTTTCGCGAAGTGGAGGCGGGCTCCTGCCAGTTTGGTGTAGTGCCGGTGGAGAATTCTACTGAAGGCGTCGTCACCCACACATTGGATAATTTTATGGATTCCAACCTCACCATTTGTGGTGATGTGGTTTTGCGTATCCATCAAAATTTAATGGTGTCGGATGTAACCAAAACAGCCAATATCACGCGCATTTATTCCCACGCCCAGTCCCTTGCCCAGTGCCGCAAATGGCTGGATGCCCATTATCCAAACGCTGAGCGGGTGGCATTGAGTAGTAATTCTGAAGCGGCCAAACGCATTAAAAGCGAATGGAACGCAGCGGCTATTGCTGGCGAAATGGCGGCGGAATTGTATGGCCTAACTATTCTTGCCGATAAAATTGAAGACCGGCCGGATAATTCCACGCGCTTTTTAATTATCGGCAAACTCAAAACCGCACCCAGTGGCGATGATAAATCTTCCATCATGGTATCCATGCGCAATGAACCCGGAGCGCTGCACGGTTTACTAGAGCCGTTTCAACAACACGGCTTGGATTTAACCCGCGTGGAATCGCGCCCCTCCCGCACCGGCCCGTGGAATTATGTATTTTTTATTGATTTTACCGGCCACAGGGACGACCCAAAGGTTGCCGCCGCCCTGGCGGAAGTGGGCAAGCGCGCATTGGATTTAAAAATACTCGGCTCCTACCCCAACGGCGTTTTATAAATGTTCCCAGGGCGTTTGGTGGTTATCGGTCTTGGCCTTATTGGCGGTTCGGTGGC
>DAOQGS010000262.1:0-5437 GCA_035338675.1 Cellvibrionaceae bacterium | reverse complement strand
AGCACCCTTGCGCGTCACCCATACATCCGCACCAAAATGAAATTCCCGCTGCACATAATTGTGGTGGCAATTAATGGCGACGCGGTCGGTTTTAAACGGCGGCAACAACGGTTTTATAGCCCGCACCACCAGCGCCATAATTTCATCGCGGTTAATACGCGCATAATTTTGCGCCCAATTAACTGCGGCCACATAGTCATTAAAATGCTCGCTGCCCTCGGTGAGATAAGCTAAATCCTTATCCGGCAGATTATGCATGTGGCGGCCCATATCCTTTTTTGCCAGAGCAATAAAATATTGCCCTATGGCATTGCCAATACCTCGGCTGCCGGTATGCAACATAATCCACACATCCTTATGTTCATCCACACAGACTTCAACAAAATGATTACCACCACCCAAGGTACCCATTTGTTTGGTCCATAGGGTATTGGGTTGTTTTAACATTTTCATCACGGTAGGATGTTTGGCGAATAACCAATCCACACCAGGTGCCAGGGTTTTACAGGCACTGGTGCGCACACTCACGGTTTTATGTGCCGCTAAACCCACCGGTACCGCTCGCTCAATCGCCGCGCGCAGAACACTTAAATTATCCGGCAGTTGCGCGGATTTAAGGGTTAAACGCACCGCACTCATACCGCAACCAATATCCACACCCACGGCGGCAGGAATAATTGCACCGAGGGTGGGAATCACCGCGCCGACGGTTGCACCAATCCCCACATGCACATCCGGCATGGCCGCCACATGGCTGTGGATTATGGGTAGTTGGGCGATATTTTTTAATTGTGCCAGGGCTTGGTTATCCACATCCCGAGTATAAATTTTTACCGGTTTGGCACCCTGGCTGGCAGTGTTATTTAATTCAATTTTAACAGGCATAAAAATTCCTACAGCGATTGTTAATAATCGCCGTGTTTGAATAATAAAACCTTCACAGTAGGCTTGCGGCCAATAAGGCCCAGAAAACAAAAAAGCCCTGATTAGTAGCCTAATCAGGGCTTTTAAAGACCTGCTTAGAAGGCATTAAACCTTCCAAGCCTGAGTACTCGAAAGGTTAGCGGTTAGTTAAGTTCGCGTAGGCCATAATGAGTACTCCTCTATCATTGGGTGGGTTAAAAAAGCAGGTGTGCCCTGCCGGAAATTGGGCGCGATAATACGCTGAATTTTTTGTTCGTCAATATGCATCTTTAGATTTTTTATCGCCCGGCACATTATTTACTCTTCCATCCATGCGGAACTTAAAAGCACAAACTCCAACGCGCACTTCCTTCGCCGCGAGGCAGCTATTCAAACCAGATTACACCTATGGGCCTTGGCAGTTTGCGCGGGAATTACACCCAGGCCAATAAAAATACCCAATGGTTAGGGTTTTTGACTAAGGGCTGTGAGGCAATATTGGGCGTGATCGTTATAAGTCATCGTACAAATCAAACAGCATCGCACCCAAATTATCCTCCGCCCATTCGCTTAAAAATAATTTCAGGTTTTTAACGCTGGTATTAAAGTTTAAGGACTCTTGCGCCGCGCGGCAGCGGCTTGCCATCAGCGCTTGGCGCTGCATTAATAGGGTTTTCTGCCGGGCCGGGTTTTTATGGTGGAAGCGGTGGTACACCAAGCCCGCCGCTCCAGAGCGCAGGGCGATGTCTGCTTTTTCCAGTTGCAGGCCGCGCAATTGTTTTTTCAACAAAATAGTTAAGCGGGGGAAATCCTCCGGCGCAAACTGGGCACCATCGCCGCCTATATGCTCACTATAGAGCGCCACTATGGCGCCCACATCCTGCTTATCGCGGGCGTTGAGCAGTTGCGCCATTAATTCGTGTTTGTGTTGTTTGATGGTCTCATCCTGCTCCAGATCCGGGTGTAATACCTTGCTTAATTGGCGGAACATTTTATTTAAAGTCGTGGCATTAAATAATTCGTTGGCGTCCTGGCGCTCGGCACGCTGGTATTCTTCCTCCAATAATTCATCCTCGGCAAAATCCTCGTCATATGCACTGAACGGATCTTCCGCCTCTATTTCTTCATCCGCCTCTTCGTCCGTGGCAAACATATCCTCAGTGCCAGGCGGTTTAGCGGCGCGTTTTGGCTCTTCAGCTTGCGCCATTAACTCGGTAAACAGCTCCTCAAGTCCGGTTAATTCAAAATCACGGAAGGGGTTGCTCATTAATTCGCGGAAATTATCCGCCACGTATTCCACTAAAAAATAACGGTCTTGCTCGCGCAGGCTTTTTTTCTGCCAGTGGCTGAGCATGAGTTGAATTTCATCAGCCAATAGGCGGCACCACTGGGATTCGTAAGGGCCGATGGTAGTTAAATAGGTTTGGTAAAACTGTTGGATTTGCTCGGGAATTTGGCTTACCAATAACTGCTCTTTTTGCACCTGCTTCCATAATTTGGCAAAGGCCTCCTGGGGTGTTAAGGCTTTTTTACCCTTGGTTTTTTTATTGACTGTAACCCGTAATCGGCCCATGCAAAACCTCTTAAATCTTCACTAAATGCTGCAGCTACCAATAAAAAAGCCCCAATACTGGGGCTTTTATTTACCAAAACGCGAGCAGTTATAGCTGCTCTAACTGAGCGAGTTTGTCTAAATCCCGCACCGCGCCCTGATCCGCGCTGGTGGCCAGCAATGCATAGGCGCGCAAAGCTGGCGAGACTTTGCGCGGGCGCGGTTCGGCGGGTTTCCAGCCCTTCGCATTTTGCTGCTCCCGGCGCGCGGCTAACTCAGCATCGCTAACCAATACATTAATGCTGCGGTTGGGGATATCGATGCGAATCAAATCGCCGTTTTGTACCAGGCCAATAGTGCCGCCTGCTGCCGCCTCCGGCGAGACATGGCCGATAGACAAGCCCGAGGTGCCACCGCTAAAGCGCCCGTCGGTAAGCAGGGCGCAGTATTTGCCCAGGCCTTTGGATTTCAAATAAGACGTGGGGTAGAGCATCTCCTGCATACCCGGGCCACCCTTGGGGCCTTCGTAGCGCACAATCACCACATCGCCCTCTTTAACCTTGCCCTCCAGAATATGAGCAACGGCTTGATCCTGGCTTTCGGTGACATGAGCAGGCCCTTCAAATACCCAGATGGACTCGTCCACCCCGGCGGTTTTTACCACACAGCCCTTTTCGGCCAAATTACCCACTAAAACTGCAAGGCCTCCCTCTTTAGAGAAGGCGTGTTCCACACTGTGAATACAGCCGTTTTCTCGGTCCGCATCCAGGCTTGGCCAGCGGGTGCTCTGGCTAAAGGCGGTTTGCGTGGGAATACCGGCGGGGCCGGCTTTAAAGAATTGCAAAACCTCAGGCGTTGGGTTGCGCAAAATATCCCACTGCTCAAGGGCCTCAGTAAAACTGCTGCTGTGCACCGTGTGGCAGTCGCTGTGCAACAGGCCACCGCGGTCCAGCTCCCCCAAAATCGCCATAATGCCACCGGCGCGGTGCACATCTTCTATATGGTATTTGGGGGTATTCGGGGCCACCTTACACAACTGGGGCACCACGCGGCTTAAGCGGTCTACATCGGTTAAATCAAAATCCACTTCCGCTTCTTTAGCCAGGGCCAGAATATGCAAAATGGTATTGGTGGAGCCGCCCATGGCGATATCCAACG
Organism: Cellvibrionaceae bacterium; assembly: GCA_035338675.1. GTDB lineage: Bacteria > Pseudomonadota > Gammaproteobacteria > Pseudomonadales > Cellvibrionaceae > CAMCXE01. The sequence continues at coordinate 1,824 of DAOQGS010000262.1, read as the reverse complement.
TCATGGCGTTTTCAAAGGCTTTTTTGGTGCAAATGGCGCGGGGCAATACGCGCTCATCATCGCCTTCGTAATAACGCTTGGTGAGGGCAACAATTTCGCGCCCAGCGCGCAGGAATAATTCTTTGCGATCGCTATGGGTGGCCAGCACCGTGCCATTGCCCGGCAGGGAAAGTCCCAAAGCTTCGGTGAGGCAGTTCATGGAGTTGGCGGTAAACATACCCGAGCAAGAGCCACAGGTAGGGCACGCGCTGCGCTCATAAGCGGCGACTTCTTCATCCGTGGCGGTGTCGCTGGCGGCAATTACCATAGCGTCCACTAAATCGAGTTTGTGTTCGGAAAGCTTGGTTTTGCCCGCCTCCATAGGCCCGCCGGAGACAAAAATCACCGGAATATTCAGGCGCATGGCGGCCATTAACATGCCCGGAGTGATTTTGTCGCAGTTAGAGATACACACCATGGCATCGGCGCAGTGGGCGTTAACCATATACTCCACCGAGTCGGCGATGATGTCGCGGCTGGGCAAGCTGTAGAGCATACCGTCATGGCCCATGGCGATACCGTCATCCACGGCGATGGTATTAAATTCTTTGGCAACCCCACCGGCCGCCTCAATCTCCCGCGCCACCATTTGGCCTAGGTCTTTCAGGTGCACATGGCCCGGCACAAACTGGGTGAAGGAATTCACCACAGCAATAATAGGTTTTTGAAAATCCGCATCCTGCATACCAGTTGCTCGCCACAGGGCGCGGGCACCAGCCATATTGCGGCCAGCGGTGGAGGTTTTAGAGCGGTAAATGGGCATGGGGGCCTCGATCTGATGTGCTTTTGTTAGAGGGTGGCAGCATACCAAAATCTATCGCTCATCCACCGTGAAAATAACACTCGTCTTTGTTTGCAGAGAAAGCACAGAGTGCTAGATTGGCCGCCCACTAAACCTCAACGACACATTGAGGCAGCGATTCTGAACCCGACCAAACAATCTCTGGAATCCCTGCCCTCTTGCTTTAATCAGAAGAACAATAGAACGCCCGCACAGGAAACCAAGAATGACAACTCTCTTTACAGAATTACTGAAAGACAGTGCCTATCGACTAGACCAGTTCAAGCAAGCGCATATAGATCGGCTAGAACGGGAGATTTCACTAAAACAATCCGGTAAAAGCCTAGTTCCCTACGTTGACTGCGTTGTGCGCGGCAAGCCTGTCAAACTAACGCCAGAGGAGGCCATTCGCCAGCTCTACCTATTAGTCTTGCGAGACGATTTAGGCTACCCCATTAGCCGCATAGAAGTTGAATACTCAGTAACCTTTGGGCGAGAAAAAAAGCGAGCAGATATCTGCATCTTCGATAAAGACAAAACCACAACTCCCTACATTCTGGTTGAACTCAAAAAACCCAAACTCAAAGACGGCAAGGAACAACTCAAAAGCTACTGCAATGCGACAGGAGCACCCATGGGGGTATGGACCAACGGTCAGCAAATTTCCTATTACCACCGCAAAGACCCAAACTATTTTGAAGATATCCCTGCCATCCCTTCAGCCCACGAAAAACTCTCCGACATTCTGTCAGAGCGTTGGACTATCGACGACCTTGTAAAACTCGACAAACTCGTCAACGAGCGCAAATCACTCAAAGACTTGATCCTTGAAATGGAAGACGAAGTGCTCGCGAATGCCGGGGTAGATGTGTTTGAAGAATTATTCAAACTTATATTCACCAAACTCTTCGACGAAATGGAAAGCGGGCAAGATAAAAATCGTTATTTACGGAATTATGTAGCAGCCGCACAAGTTTTTTCCTAGCCTAACCCCTATTGTTTCC
>DAOQGS010000261.1:0-5452 GCA_035338675.1 Cellvibrionaceae bacterium | reverse complement strand
TGGCCTTCGGTAAACAGTATTTTTTCCAAACGGCCGGAAACCCGCGCCTGCACTAAAACTTCCGCCGCTGGCACTACAGTACCCAGGCCCGATTCCACCACCGCTAAATCCCGCAGTTGGGCAAGGCCCGTCTGTACCGTTACCGGTCCGCCAGTGCGGGCATTTCCCCCGGCTGGGCGTGCAGGCTTATTCTCGCCCGCTTTTTCTACCGCATTGGGTGCAGATTCTTGAATAAGCGGCACAAAATGTAGAAAAGCTGCGACGCTGGCAAAAAACACAATGGCCAGTAGTTGCAATAAATAGGGCTTATAAAAAGGATTGGCGGGTAATTCAGACATTCAACACACTCTGATTCTTGCGGGGCACGCGTACAACTTAAAACACCGGTGAAACCGCAACCGCGCGATGGGCAGACGATTTAAAAAAATGTATGAATTTAAAACGCAGCAAACACGCAAAAGCGTTTCATCATATGCCTACATTTATGCATGTTTGCTGTCGCGAACTATTTAAGCCTTGCACTATGCCTGTAAAAATAACTCGGCTTGGCAAATTCGCGCCAGTACGAGTCTTCAAAACATATGAGGCGAAATCGACGCGGTTAATTCACCCGATGTTTTAAGCACATTGGGCGGCCCTAGCAAATTGCGCTCCAGCTGGCGATAAGCGCCAATATGCAGAATATTCAGGCCTGGTTGGTTAATTTTAAGCACACAACTGTTGGTAAATAAAAATTACTGGTTATTTTTAATCACTCAAATTTGAGTTTCGAATTTACCTGTTTTATCCGGTAGGGTGGGCAACTTGTTGCCCACCTTGGTATCGCGTTTAAGCAAAATGGTGGGCAAGCAAGCTTGCCCACCCTACTAAGTAAGTGCCCGTGCCCGCCAGGTGCTATATGCTGGGCAGGATTTTTTAAAACCATTAGTTAGGGTGCAAACGTGTTGCGAGGGCTGCAATTAAACATACCTGGCGCTTGTGTACAGCTGGAATTTATCCGCTGGGCATTGTGTGTTCAGCTGGCATTATTAGGCTTCGCTGGCTTTTTGCTGCAAGTTCTGCCTGGGCCCTTGGCGCTGCGTTGGTATTGCCAAGCCTTGGTGATCTTTGTCGTCATAGCCTGGCAGGTTTGGCTGTTAATGCGGAATCAACAATTAATTGCCGATCTTGCGCAGCTGGGCTTGCCCAATCAGGTAAGCCTAGTGCGGGCGGTGCTTATCTTATGCTGTGGCGGATTTTTCGGCTTAAACGATCTGCCTGCACCACTTAATTGGCTGCCAGCAATTTTATATGCACTGGCGGCCATTTTAGATGCTGTGGATGGCTGGTTAGCGCGCCGGTTGAACCAGGTAACCCAATTGGGTGCGCGTTTGGATACCTGTTTTGACGCCCTGGGTTTATGCATAGCACCGCTGGTTGCCTGCGCGCTGAATAAATTACACAGCAGTTATCTGCTGGTCAGTGTTGCTTATTATATTTTTCAGTGGGGATTAAATTGGCGGCGTGCACGGGGTTTACTATGTCATCCATTGCAAGCCAGCGAAAATCGCCGCCTTTGGGCGGGTATGCAAATGGTTTTGGTGGCCTGTGTGTTAATGCCGGTTGTACCAGCTGAATTTTCCCGTCATTTGGGCGCTGTATTTATGTTGCCGTTACTGGCAGGTTTTATACGCGATTGGTGCGCTGTGGCGGGGATTCATTTTAGCCGCCAGATAATAAACATTGATGGGCTTGGCAAAAAATTCTACCCATTAGGCCTGGTTTGCCTGCGTGGTGTGCTGGCATTGAGTGTTTTTTACGGATTTAATTTGCATGGTGTTGGGCAGCTGTTAATTATTCTAATGACGTTGTGTATTGCGCTGGGCATAGCAGGCCGCCTAGCCGCCGCCGTTATTTTAGTTACTTTGGCGCAGTTTAATGTTGCTCAGCCGTTATTAACATCAGTGCAATTAATAGTGTTATACAGCGCGGCAGGTGTTTTTTTATTGGGCACAGGCAAGTGGAGTGTGTGTAAACAGACCTGGCTTTGATGTTGTTATTTAAGGTGTTGGGTTTGTTGGTAGCCTGGATGGAGCTCGGCGCAATCCGGGGTGGGGTATACGCGCTGCGCGACAACAATAAATACACATCGTTTTTCAGCAATACCCGGATTGCGCTGCGCTCCATCCGGGCTACTTGAATTATTATTGAATATTGCCCGGTATTGTAATTATTAACCCGGCGGCATTTAGTGCCGGGTTAATAATGGCGGCAAGGATGCCGTCCCGGCGGGGTAAACCGCCGGGAGCTGCGCTAAAACAATAAAATCCGCGCATTTTCGCCGGTTTTAGCGCAGCGCAGGCAAAATAGATCAGGACGATCTATTTTGCCGCCGGGTTAATAAGCCTGACTATACCCCGCCCAGCAGGTGGCATTTTCCCACAGTTTTACTCTTAGGCAGGTTTCATGTGGAAGGGTTAATTGCTGCTTTAATTGTTGCCAAAGAATTTTGGCAAAACGCTCCAAGCTCGGGTTTAAATCGGCGAATTCTGGGTGTTGGTTAAGGCAAGTGTCGCGAAAGCGCGCCACTATTTTTTGCATATGCGCTTCAACATCCACTATATCCACTAAATACCCGTGCTGGTCTAGGTTGGGGCCGGTTAATATGACTTCCCATCGGTACTCGTGGGTGTGGGGTTGATTCTCGCTGCCCCAGTCGCCGCCAATTAAAAAATGCTGGGCGAAAAAAGTTTGTTGTACAGACAGGGCATACATGATTGAGGATCCACTTAATAAACAAAAATAGGTTGCACTATAGCGTCGGGCTGCTCATCCAGTTGCCGATAAATATCGGGCGCGGATTTGAGCGGCGCGCGCCTATCAATTAGCGTTTGCGGCTGGATGAGGCGAATCATATCCCAGGCCAATTTAAAGCGGCGCTGTTTTGTCCAGCGCCCGCTTAATGCAGGTGCAATACGGCTCACCTGGCTGCTGATTAGTTGAATATGGTTGCGGTGCACTGCGCCGCCTAAATTAACGGCGCAGGGTTTGTTGCCGTACCAACTGCCTATAATTATGCGGCTGGAAAATCCGGCCAGCGCACAGGCGTAATCCAGCGCCGCAGGGTTGCCGCTAATTTCATAAATTAAATCCGCGCCCTCGGGCATTAATTGGGTTAATAAACTCTGCCATTGGCCCTTATCACTGGGGTCCACCAGATCGTGAATTCCCACACCCTTGGCCGCTGCACGCCGCGCCGATAATTTATCTAAGCCTATTAGGCGGTGGCTGGGGAATTGTTTTAATAATTGAGCCAGCAATAAACCCACTACGCCCAAACCTATAACAGCAATTTTTTCACCTATGGCGGGCGCGCCGGCCTGCACCAAGCTCACAGCAGTTTCCATATTGGCCAGAAATACCGCCTGCTCAGCGGTAATACCTGCGGGCACTGCAATCACATCATCCCGCCGGGCAATAAAATGGCTGCAATGGGCCTCAAAGGCAAACACCCGCTGGCCGATTAATTTACCATCCGCCTCAGAGCCAACGGCACTAATACGGCCTACGCTGGCATAACCATAACGCAGGGGAAATTCCACCGTGTGATTTAAGCCATTAATCTGTTCATCCAGGGGGATATCAGTAGGTAATTGCTCCCGGTAGGCGAGTAATTCTGTGCCTACACTGATGGCGGAGCACTCGCTGGCGACCAATACTTCGTCCGCCTGTAACGGCGCAAGATTAATTGTGCGCACTTCCAGTTCTTTTTTGCAGTGAAACCACAATTGTTGCGCATGCATAAAAAATCTCTAGGCGCTATAGAGCGACGCGACGTGTTGTGTGTTTAACTTCCTCGGCAAAATGCGCGGGCCCCCAAATAATAATGTCGCTGCCTAAAGGCTGGCTGTGTAAGGGCGCTATGGTGGGCAATTGCTCGGCCGGTAAATCAAGATTATTAAGGGATTTATAACCGCCCAAGAAAGTTGGCGCCACTGTAATCACCACCGCATCCACTAATTGGGCCCTTAAAAAAGCGCGAATGACTTCTGCGCCGCCCTCCACCATAAGCCTGCGAATACCCTTGTTATACAAGCTTGCCAAAAGGCTGGCTAAACACACTTGGCCTTCGCTATTGTGGGGGGTATAAATTAATTCCACACCGTTTAAATCGGCATCGGCAGCCGGCGATTGGCAGCTGGCCACCCAGCATTTTTTGTTGCCGTGGCGCAGGCGCGCCCGCGGCGGAATTCTAAAATGGCTGTCCAGCACAATCGGCTGCGGGTTTTTTCCTAAACTGTGGCGCACGTTGAGCTGCGGGTCGTCGCTGAGCACCGTGCCGATGCCCACTAAAATACCGTCGTGCCACGCGCGCAATTGATGGGTGAGCACATTAGATTCCGGGCTGCTGATGGCGCAACGGGTGCCAACCCGCAGTGCGATGCTGCCATCTAAACTCTGTGCATAACACAGGGTGACAAAAGGCCGCGCCGCTATTTTTTTGTGGGCCTGTTGGCTAAGCCAGCTGGTTAAATTGACGTCGAGATTCATGGTGTTAATTCGACGCTTAAATCATTTAAAAGATGTTCCATGCGTTTGGCTTTAGTCGCTAAATAAGCGATATTTTCAGGGTTGGCGGAAATTTCCAAGGCCACCCGGTCAATGATGGTGACGCCCGCGTCAATTAAAGCGCGAATTTTAGCGGGGTTATTGGTGAGTAAACGCACGGAGCGCACGGATAAATCTGCCAATATATGTGCGGCGAGGGAATATTCGCGCTCATCAGCGCCATGGCCCAGCATAATATTCGCCTCCAGGGTGTCAAAACCTGCATCCTGTAAATTGTAGGCGCGCAATTTTTCCAGCAGGCCTATGCCGCGTCCTTCTTGGCGCAAATACACCACAACCCCGCGCCCAGCTGCCGCTATGGCCGCCAGCGCGCGATCCAATTGTTCGCCACAATCACAGCGCAAAGAGCCCAGCACATCGCCGGTAAAACATTCCGAGTGCACGCGCACGAGTACGGCTTCGGCCTCAGATACATCGCCAAAACAAAAGGCCAAGTGCTCTTTGGTATCGATTGAATTACCGTAGTAATAAAGTAAAAAGTCGCCGTGCCGGGTGGGAATTCTGGCGCATGCCAGGCGAGTAATCTGAGTGGGAAGCATGCTGTTCATGGGGTTTGATAAAAATCCAACTAAGAAATGCTGATAAGTGCCGGGAACCATAACGCGAGGCTAGCCATTAGGCAAGGCGGCTGATAGTCTTTTTAAAGTGTGCACTTTAATTTATTCGATACCTGTTTATATTGATAATCGCTGTGGTTAGATTTAAACATCAAGTGTTTACAATTAATCAGTGTTGATGTTTTTAAAGCGCTGCTTTGCCACATGCCCCATCAATGAGCGAGGTTTTTAAGGAACCTCTGAAAAATTACCTTACTCGCTCTGGCGTCGTTGAATTTGCCAAAAAA
>DAOQGS010000260.1:0-5452 GCA_035338675.1 Cellvibrionaceae bacterium | reverse complement strand
GCTGGCTTCTTTTTCTAGCCGGGGGCTGTGATGCACTTCGGAGTTGAATCTGCCTACTAATATGTATAAAATCCCATTGGGATGGGGCGGTGGTAAGGAAAGCTTTTCGATAGCCTTAACAGCTCTGGTGTCAGGTCGGGATGTGGAAATAGAAATAGATAACGCAGGTTGCGGAAATCCAGCCTGGGCGACTAATGTGCAGTCAATTTACTTATGGTAACAGATTGGCCGGGTGCATTAATGCTATCCAATAAAAAATTCCATATACTTGTTGTGATTAGATTTAATTAAAAGCGGAGAGCCGAATTGTGGTTTCATATGATTGTGCTAATGCTGCTGGGCGAACTAGGAGTGAAAAATTGAGTGGAAAGCTAATGATTTTTTTAGTCGTTGTAATTGCAGTTTGGGTGCGACAGGCTTGTGCGTCAAGTGTGGTGACGGCAAAAATAGTGAATTTTGGTGTCTATGGATACGGTAATATTCAGCTTGAACTGGATACTCTTATCGATCAATCAAATTGCGCAATGAAATACATTGAATTGCCATCTGGTAGCCCGATAGCAAATCACGTAATGTCAATAGCGGCATTGGCGTTTGCAACCGGCAATAGAATTCAGGTGGTAACTGATAGTTGTTATAACGGCGTTCCCTCGCTTAGCGCTGGCCGTTCATCTTATATATTATTGATTAAGTAAAGTTTTTATCGAGTCGATAATTGCACATGCGCAGATTTATCTCTGTGCAAGTGCCGGCGTTTATTATTTTAGCGCTTGAATTGATGGGGTGGTCCCATTATTGAGTAAATCTGCATGCTTATTAGCGTTTCAAATACCGCTGAAAAAACCCAATCGCCATCTGAAACCCCAACAGATGCAATTCCGCATCATAACGCTCCCCTTCATCGCGCATAAACGCGTGCTGGCCGTTAAATTCGTGCCAGGTGAAATTCAAATTATGGTTGCTGAGCAGTTGATAAACCTCCGCCCTTGAGGCCGCAGGAATGTGTGGGTCCTGTTTGCCCCAGACCATTTGCAAGGCGCCTTTAATAGTGCCAGCAAGAGTTCGGGATTCGTTGCCCGGTTGCGCAGGTATTACGCCGCCGGTGTGTATATCCGTGGCGTAAAAACAGCTAGCAGCGAGGATGCGCGGGTTGAGGGCGGCGCGAAAGGCGAGGTGGCCGCCTAAACACACACCCATGGCACCTATGGCGCCGTTGCTGTGGGCGAGGCTATCGCTATAGGCGATAAGCGCTTGGGTGTCTGTATCGTGGGCTTCTAAATATTTAGCGGCTTTATCCGCATTGCCCTTGTCCCGCCCGGCATCGTCATAACCTAAAACACAGCCGATGGGATTTAATTCGTGGAAGACTTCCGGCACCAGCACAATAAAGCCATGGCCGGCCAACATTTGTGCGGCCCGGCGGATAGGGCCGGTTTGCTGGAATATTTCCGAGTAAAAAATCAGTGTGGGGTATTTGCCTGCCTCCACAGGTTCATAAACATAGGTGCGCATGGGGCCGGTGGCGGTGGCCAGGTCGGCGCTGTGGGAGCGAATAAGCATAATGAGGTCTCGTACTGGGAAATTGTGGCGTGTGTAATCGGTTTGTCATATTAGCGGATGCGGGCAGCCAGAAACACCGCGCAGATAGGTTCGGCGGAGGCAAGGCACTGGTGTATGCGGTTGTAACATTGGTAACAAAACCGGCATAAAACCGCAATATTGCCCTGCTAGCCTGCTGCAAAGAGTTTTTGGAGCTGGCCATGAAGCATTTATTAACAATTATTCTGCTGCTAACGCCCCTTTGGGCACAGGCCTGGTGGAACGATGAGTGGACTTATCGTTTGCCGTTGGTGGTTGATACTACCAAAACCGGTGGCTCCCTGCCGCAAGTGCAACACCAAGTGCCGGTATTAGTGCGCCTGCATGCGGGGAATTTTGATGATTTTTTCTCCGTGCAGGAAAATTTAAGCGATCTGCGCTTTGTTGCTGAAGACGATAAAACCCCACTAAATTTTCAAGTTGAACACTTTGATTTAATTAGCCAAGTATTATTGGTGTGGGTGGTGGTGCCTGAAATAGCACCGGATAAAACCGCCAAACTCTATATGTATTATGGCAATGCCAAAGCAGCTGCGATTGATGCGGCGGCGCCTATTTATGATCCCGCAACTGCCTTAGTGGTGCATTTTAACGATGCGCAGGGTGTGCCTGCAGATGCCAGTGGCAATAAAATTCCCCTTGCCTTTCAAGGTGGTGAGCATTCCACAGCAGGGTTAATTGGCGGGGCGGCAAAATTAACTCCGGCTGCGCAATTAACCGCACAAAACACTGGCGCTCTGCGCTGGGCGGCTGCTACGGGCGGCGCGGTGAATTTTTGGTTAAAAGTGCCTGCCGCCACTCAAGGCCGAGTGCTGACATTTAATACTCCGGCCGAAACACTGCGCCTGGATTTAATTGATACTAGCTTAAGCCTGCAAACCAATAGCGCAAAAATCACCGCCGCTAATGCCATAGCCCCTGATCAGTGGCAAATGGTGAGCATTTTATTTGCCAATGGCCAGCTGCAATTATTGGTCAATGGTCGCTCCCAGGCGCAAGGCCCATTAACTGCTGGAGAATTAGCAGGCAATTTAGCCTTTGGTCAGGACGCAAGCGCAGCAGGGATTAAAGGCGAAATCGACGAAGTGACTTTTTACACCAAGGCACTAGCCCCCAGCTTTATTGAATTCTTGGCCAAAAACCAGGGCATGAATGACACCTTTCTTAAAATTGAAAAATCCGAACAATTAGGTGCTGGTGGCGATGCGGGTGTGTATAAAACCATTATCAACAGCATGGACCATATCAGCTGGGTGGTGGTGTGTATTCTCGCGGTGATGATGGTAATCGGCTGGATTATTATGATCGCCAAATATTTTTATTTGCGTGCGGTCAATAAAGATAACCAGGCATTTTTGCGCGAGTATGAAAAACTCGGCACTCGCGACCCAGCCCTACTGGATTATGATTTGGAAGGTAATAAAGACGCCTACGCCGATATGGGGCCAATTATTCAGGCGTTATTTGGCAAACACGACCACTACCAAAGCTCGCCGATTTTCCATTTATTTCATCGCGGTATGAAAGAAGTAAAAGCCCGCACTGGTGCAACTCTCAGTGCTGAGGCGATTACGGTGTTGGGCCCGCAAGCTATAAATGCTATCCGCGCTGCGCTAGATGCACAAATGACCCGTGAAATTCAAACCATGCAGGCCAAAATGACATTTTTAACCATGTCCGTAAGCGGTGGGCCATTTATTGGACTATTCGGAACTGTGGCAGGTGTAATGATAACCTTCGGTGCCATTGCCGCTGCCGGGGATGTGAATATTAATGCTATTGCGCCGGGTGTTTCGGCAGCCCTGGTGGCGACGGTGGGCGGTTTATTGGTAGCTATTCCGGCCATGTTCGGATACAACTTTTTAGCCGGTATCATTAAAGACACCATCGCCGATATGCGGGTATTTGCCGATGAGTATGTGGCTAAATTAGCAGAATATTACGGGGAGCATTAATTGCCATGAAAGCGCAAGAAGATCTAGCCGCCTACGATGAAATTAACGTAACCCCCATGTTGGATTTAGCCTATGTGCTGTTGGTGATATTTATTATTATGACCACCGCCACAGTGCAAGGTATTAAGGTGGATTTACCTAAAGCCAGCAGCACGCCTAGCCTTGCAAAGCCCAAAACCAAAGCCATTAGCATTGCTGCAGATGGCACGGTTTATTTGGATACCTTTCCGGTATCCATGGCGGAATTAGAAAATCTCTTGCGACAATATAAGGCGGCAGATCCTACGCTGCCTGTGATTATTAAAGCCGATTCTCAGATACCTTACCAAAATGTTGTGGATGTTTTGGATTTAATGGGGCGCCTGGAAATTACCCAGCTGGGTTTGGTTACCAAAAAGCTGGTTAAATAATGAAGCAGGTAGACAAGCCTTCGAAAAAATTACGCTTGTTGGTATTTGTTGGCGGCATGCTCATGACCGCCGCCACAGCAACAGGCATTTATTATTTACGTGTATACCTGGCGGAAAACAGCGCTCCGCCGAAAAAAGTAGTTCAACAGCAAATAACCCTGGTGGCGCCGCCTCCGCCGCCTCCGCCCCCACCCGAACCTCCAAAACCCGAAGTACCGGAAGAAAAAATACCTGACGAAACGCCGCCTGAACCAGAACCCACACCAGAGCCTGCGCCTAACGAAGCACCGGCAGGGGAAGATTTAGGTTTAGATGCAGACGGCAGTGGTGGCGGTGATGGCTTTGGTTTGGTGGGGCGCAAAGGCGGCCGGGATTTTCTAGCCGGTGGTGGCGGTGCGGGCAGTTATACCAACGCCTTTAAAGAAAAAATCAACGCCTTATTAAGTGACGATGAAGAATTAAAGTACCAAAAATATAAAGCCATACTGCGCTTTTGGGTGAGCCCCGAAGGCGTAGTAGAGCGCTTTGAAGTCAGCCAGTTTAACGGCGATCCAGCCTTAAAAAAACGGGTGGAAGCAGCCATGGCCAGCATTAAACAATTTGGTAAACCGCCTGATGATTTGGCGCAGCCGATTAATTGGCAGGTTATCTCAAGTTTATAAAAAACCAGCGTGGTATTTTAAACCGCTGCGCATTTAAATTCTGTTAGGTGATTGTATTCATGTTAATGCCCCACACCCATTTGGTTCGTCGTTTTAGTATTAGCGTTTCCGTCGCTTTGGCCGTTTTAGTTGCGGGCGCACCCGTGCGCGCGGCTGAGGCACCGAGCAATATTGAATTAATAAAAATGCTAGTGGAAAAAGGTATTATCAGCGTTGATGAAGCTAAAAAAATCATTGCCGATGAAAATCTAAAAAAGGAGCCGGATGCAAATACCTTGCGGGTAACCCACGTGCCGGAAGCGGTGCGCGAGGATATAGCAGCAAAAGTGCGCGAAGGCGTAAAAGCTGATGTGACCAAAGAGGTGTTAAGCAAAGCTAAAACGGAAGGCTGGGGCATTGCTGGTGCGCAACCTGAGTGGCTGCGCAAGATAAAACTCAGTGGTGATTTCCGATTGCGCGTACAACAGGATACGTTTGGTAGCGATAATGCCGCGCTTTCTGTCATTGATTATCAGGTGGTTAATGAAAAAGGCAGCCGCACTAAAGCGGCAGATAAAGCATTTATTAATGCCACAGAAGATCGCATGCGGCTGCGTGATCGCCTACGGTTACAGGTGGATGCAAAAATAAATGAAGCAGTTGATTTTCACACGCGTATAGCAACAGGTAACGCGCTTGACCCTGTCAGCACTAATCAAACGCTCGGTAATTACGGCGAAAAACAATCCATAGCCTTAGATCAAGCCTATGCAGTGGGGACTTTTTTTGATGAGCAACTGCAAATAAAACTAGGCCGCATGCCCAATCCATTTATGGCCAGTGATTT
>DAOQGS010000259.1:0-5456 GCA_035338675.1 Cellvibrionaceae bacterium | reverse complement strand
GCGGGCGGCCAGCGTCGGTTTGGGCGCGAATAGCCAGTTGCAAAGGCAATTGCCCAAGCAGGGGCGCGGCGTATTGCTCGGCCAACTGCGCGCCGCCATCGCTGCCAAAAATGGCTTCTTGGTGGCCGCAATTACTGCAAATATGCAGGGACATGTTCTCCACAATGCCGAGCACTGGAATATTCACTTTGCGGAACATTTCGATGCCTTTTTTTGCATCCAGCAGGGCAATATCCTGGGGCGTAGTAACAATTAATGCGCCGGAGACAGGAATAGTTTGCGCCAGGGTCAATTGAATATCCCCGGTGCCCGGCGGCATATCAATAATTAAATAATCTATGTCCTCCCAGTGGGTGTTGCGCAGCAATTGCTGCAGGGCGCCACTCACCATAGGGCCGCGCCACACCACGGGGGTATCGTCGGTAATTAAATTGCCCATGCTGATCATGTGAATGCCGTAGGCGGGTATGGGCTGCATGATGTTGGCGGCGTGGGCCAAAGGCCGCACCCCTGTCACCCCCAGCATATGGGCGCCGCTGGGGCCGTAGATATCCGCATCCAAAAACCCCACCCGGGCGCCTTCTGCCGCGAGGGCCAGGGCGATATTCACCGCCGTGGTGGATTTACCCACGCCGCCCTTGCCGGAGGCCACCGCCACAATATTGCGCACGCCGGGCACGGCGTTTTGGCTATTGGCCGCCGCCACACTGGGCGCCTGCCAGCCCAACTCCACTTGCAGGCCCAGCGGCGCTAAAACCTGGGTAAGCTGCTGGGCGAGGCCGTCGGCTATGCCGTCGATGGGGTAGCCCAGTTGAATCTGCGCGACCTGCTGGCCGCCTTGAGTTTGGATGGCAACCAGCCCATCCGCCGCGCTGAGGCCCAGGCCGTCCTCAAGCGGCACTTGGGCCAAGAGGGCGAGGGCGCTATCGTGTAAAGAAGCCATGGTGATTTCCACTACCGAAAGAGAGGCATTGTACCCATGCTTGACGATGATTTTGCAGAATTCCTTTCGATTGATGGGGCGCTTATTTAGTTAGCGGCTTTGCCTCGCCACCCCCAAAAACTCAAGAGCATCCTTGCCGATTAATCGGCAAGTTTCGTTTTGGGCCTCGCAAACCTCATCAGAAACATCTGAGCGAGAAAACTCAAATCCTAGTTCGCGCCGCTGGGTTAAAGCGGGAGCCAGGGTATTCGCGGCACCTTGAATTTCCAATTTTCTCATGCGCAATTCACTCAAAACTAATAGGTGCAACCGAACTAGCTGTCTTCTTTTGTCACCTCCAAAAAACCATTTTAATTAGTTTTTTCGACGCATCAAACATTAGAGCGGCTCCGCTATAATCTTAGCTGCTTTCATTCGGCTACCACTTTAACAAAACTCTTCCCATAATATTTTCAGCTGGGACCATACCCCAAGCCCTGCTATCCAAGGAATTATCGCGATTATCACCCATTACAAAATAATGTCCATCAGGAACCACCCATCGTCCTGAGCGCAGCTGACTGCTTTCGTTTATATACTTTACGGTGAAAACATTATCACCCATTTTTTCTTTAACCAATCCGCCGCCTAAGTTTTCAGTTTCCACAGGCAAGTCATTGATAAATAATTGTTTGTTATCAAATTCAACCACATCACCGGGCAGCCCGACTATACGCTCTACAAACGGGCGAGAATCATGGGGTGGATTAAGCACCATGACATCCCCCCATTTAGGCTTTGTCCTGTTCTGAGTTTTAGACTCTACCAATGTAAAACCATACGAGCCATATATTCCATACCCCCATTTGTAAACCAAAATATGGTCTCCAACTTCAACGGTTGGAGACATGGATGATGAAGGAATTGCGAAAGGCTCCACCGCAAAAGACCTTATTAGGAAAACCAGCGAAAAGAAAGTTACCGGTATTGATAAAACACCCCACCACCAGCTATACCACTTTCTAATACCCTCAAATTGAACTTTCTTAGCGAGAACAAAGGCATAAACCGCAGACACGACGGACAGCAGAAGCGCAAAGAAGGCAAAACCTACCATTGATGCCACGTAATAGTCAGCAGCTACGGAACATACCATTAGCAGAAAAAATATTGCGGCGATCCGTAATTTAGCCAAATATACAAAAGCCAAAGGAGGAACAAAAAAACCTAATAACGCAGAGAACCATTTATTGGCCATAAATACTGATTACTCTCTTAAAATTTATATCGCAGCCCGAAGATACCCGCATCCTAACCTTCTAGGTTTTGCGGCTTAACAGATTGGGGTAGAGGGCGCTCCCTCGCAGGAGCGTGGGAACATGGCATTATTATTTTATTAACTTGGCTTTAATTTCTGGATTTTTCTCTAGGTATTCGAGAAATTTTTGCGAATCACCCTCCATTCCAAGCTTATAAGCCCTAGAAAAATCATTGTTAGCGCTTTTAAAATTGCCGATTTTTTCAAAAGCTAGTCCGCGACGCACGTAGGCATGCAAATAGTCGGGCTGAGTTTTTAAACCCTCAGTGAAGGCCGCAATCGCCCTATCGTATTCGCCCATCTCGTAATAGGTCCAGCCAAGGTGGTAAAAATACGACATTCTTGAGTCAGATCCAGCCTTAAGGTCGCAGCTATTATGTTTTTCTATTTCTGACAAAGCAGCGGGATAATTTTTATCTGCACGAAACTTTACGGCGTTGCGAATATAACTCCAGCAATCCTCATCCTGCTTAACCTTTGTTGGCCTTTCGGTGCTACACGACGTCAATAGGATTAATGCAATTAGAATCAAATACTTCATTACTCACCACTTATTTTTAAGACCAACCTAAAGTTAGGCCCCATAGTTTTATATAGAGGTTTTTAAATCCTAAAACAAAAAAGCCGACTCCAATGTTTTGCAAATGAGTCAGCCCTACGGTCATTTCGCAATTTGTGTACAAGAATTGCCGTGGGCGTGGAGCATTACCCCGTCTCCCCCGGCAAATTCACATTATATTTTTTCAACAAATCATACAGCGTTGGCCGGGTCACCCCTAAGAGTTTGGCTGCGGCGGAGATATTGTTTTCCGTCATGGTGAGGGCTTTTAAAATGGCGCTGCGCTCAGCCTGCAGGCGCACCTGGCGCAAATTAATGCTCACGCCGTCGCTGCTCATCAGGCCTAAATCGATGGAGCTGATATGCTTGTCCTCACACATCACCACCGCCCGTTTAACGCGGTTTTCCATTTCGCGAATATTGCCGGGCCATTCATAAGCTTCGATGGATTCCGCCGCCTCTTGGCTAAAACCCACTACAGAGGGATTATTTTGCTCGGCGTAAATACGCAAAAAATGGCGAGCCAATAATAATTTATCGCCCTGGCGGTCCCGCAGGGGTGGAATGTGAATTTCCATTTCACAGATGCGGTAATACAAATCTTCCCGAAAGGTGCCGTCTTTTACCATTTGTTGCAGGTTTTTATTGGTGGCGCACACCACCCGCACATCCACCGGAATATCTTCCCGGCCGCCCACCCGCTCAATGGTGCGCTCTTGCAAAAAGCGCAGTAATTTTGCTTGCAGTGGCAGCGGCATATCGCCAATTTCATCTAAAAATAAAGTGCCTTCGTTGGCGGTCTCAATTTTGCCGATGGTGCGTTTATTCGCGCCAGTAAAAGCGCCTTTTTCGTAGCCGAATAATTCGCTCTCCATTAAATTCTCCGGCACTGCGGCGCAGTTAATGGCCATCATGCGGCCCTGTGCGCGGGGGCTTAAGCGGTGCAGTGCGCGGGCGAGCACTTCTTTACCAGTGCCGCTTTCGCCAGTGAGGGTACAGGTCACGTTGGAAGGAGCGAGTTTTTCAATGGTACGGCAGATTTTTAACATGGCCGGATCGCAGGCGATAATGCCATCCAAAGGTGCCTGTTGCTGCTCTTTTAAAATGCGGTTTTGTTCTTCTAAGCGGTGAATATGAAATGCCCGCTGCAGAATTAAATCGAGGGTTTCGGCGTTAACCGGTTTTTGGTAAAAATCGTAGGCGCCCATGGCGATGGCGCGCACGGCGTTTTCATAATCGCTATTGCCCGTCATGACAATAATTTTAGCGGTGGGCAGCAGGGCAGATATTTCCCGAATGCAGCGAAAGCCCTCCTCTACCCCCTCGTCATCCGGCGGCAGGCCTAAATCCTGCAAAATAATCGGCGGCTCGTGTAAGCGTACGGCGGCAATGGCGTCGTCGCGGTTGCCGGCAATGATTACTTCGTATTGATCAAAATGCCAACGCAGCTGACTTTGTAGACCTATGTCATCTTCGATGATTAAAAGCTTTTCTTTTTCGCTGGATTTATTCATTCGGCCTGAACTGTGTGGGATCGACAACGGGGTGAGGCACGCTTAATTATTTATGGCCGCCGGGTGGTACGCATGCTGAACAGGGCATTGGCGGCCCCCGGCAGTGCGTGCCTACAGTGCGCAAGCACCTTAACCAATGGCGCCGCTAAGAGCAACTCGTTAACTGAGCGCCCTAGGCGGCGCCTTCAAACACACTTAATTACGCCTGGGTAATATCTCTGTCCCGCAGGCCCATTAAATACAAAATGGCGTCCAGGCCGAGGGTGGAAATGGCCTGTTTGGCGGAGGCTTTTACTAGGGGTTTGGCGCGAAAGGCAATACCTAAACCGGCCACACTCAACATGGGTAAATCATTGGCGCCATCACCCACGGCAATCACCTGCTCAAGGCTGATATTTTCTTTTTGCGCCAGCTCCCGCAGCAATTGCGCCTTGCGCTGACCATCCACCACATCGCCCACGACGCGGCCGGTCACCTTGCCGTCAACAATTTCCAATTCATTGGCGAACACATAATCCATCCCCAAACGGGCCTGAATAAAGCGGCCGAAATAATTAAAGCCGCCGGATAAAATCGCCGTTTTGTAGCCGAGTTTTTTTAAGGTGGCCATCAGGCGCTCACAGCCCTCGGTAAAGCGCAGGGAGGCCGCCACCTGGGCCAACACGGCTTCATCCAAGCCCTTTAAAAGCGCCATACGGCGGGCAAAACTCTGTTTAAAATCCAGCTCGCCGCGCATGGCCGCTTCGGTAATGGCCGCCACTTCATCACCCACTCCGGCGGCCTTGGCCAGCTCATCGATGACTTCCGCCTCAATCAGGGTGGAGTCCATATCAAAACACACCAGGCGGCGGGTGCGGCGGTACATGTTGTCCGCTTGGAAGGCGATATCCACATTGAGCCGCGCCGAAAGCGCGGTAAAGTCCGCCCGCAATTGGCTGCTGTCTTTGGGTGTGCCCCGGGCGGAGAATTCGATACAGGCTTGGGTTTGATCCGCCAGCGGGTCTATATCCAGCGGGGTGCGGCCGGAGAGGCGGGTCATGGCGTCGATATTCAAGCCGTGGTTGGCGAGGATGGCGGTTAGCTCGGCTATGTCTTCGGCGCTAATTTGGCGGCCGAGCAGGGTGACTATGTGGCGCTCTTTAC
>DAOQGS010000258.1:0-5457 GCA_035338675.1 Cellvibrionaceae bacterium | reverse complement strand
GGCGATTAGCTTTGCGGGTTACTACATGAGTCTGTACGGCGGCGATTGGGGCACCATTATCTATTCACTCTTGCTGGTGGGCACGCTGATTCTACTGGCCAGCGCTTTCAGCTCCAGCCGCCTGCGGGAGCAGCTGAGCGTGTTGGTGAACAAACACCTGTTCAGCCACAAATACGACTACCGCACCGAGTGGCTCAACGTCATCGACCAACTCTCCAAACCCTCCAATTCCGAAGAGGTGTACCAGCGCGCCCTAAGCTCGGTGACCAATATTTTCAGAAGCGCTGCGGGCGGCCTGTGGCTAAAACGGGGCAATGTGTTTGTACCGGTCTATCAAGCGCCAGATTTAATCGCCCCCCGCCAAGCCCAAGAACCCAGCGATAGCCCTTTTATTCGCGCGCTGGAGCGGGAGGAATGGGTGTTTTTCCCCCAGGCCGGCAGCGCCTCACAAAACCAAACCCCCAATGAGCAGCTGCCCAACTGGGCAAAGGATATGACCAATCTCTGGCTGATTCTGCCGCTGATCGACAAAGCTGAGCTGATCGGCTTTATGGTATTGATTGCACCGGCGCAAAACCAAGAGGCGCTTAACTGGGAGGATTTGGACCTGCTGAAAATCCTCGGCCGCCAGGTGGCTCACTACCTTTCCCGCCAGGCCCAGGCGGATCAATTGGCGGAGGCGCGCCAGTTTGAAACCTTTAACCGCCTCTCCGCCTACATGATGCACGACCTGAAGAACCTCATCGCCCAGCAGTCCCTGGTGGTGAAAAACGCCGCCAAACACAAAGACAACCCCGCCTTCGTGGAAGACGCCATCCAAACCATCAGCAACTCCGTCAACCGCATGCAACACCTGCTGCAAAAACTGCAGCACACCAGCGGCGAAGAGGTGCGCGTGCTGTTGCTGTCGGAAGTGTTAATGGACGCCGTCAAACGCTGTCAAAAAGCCATGCCAGCGCCGACCCTGCGCATCGACGACGGCGACCTGCAAGTGAAGGCTGACCGCGAAAGCCTCACCATGGTGTTCGCCCATATGATTCAAAACGCCCAGGACGCCACCCTATCCAGCGGCTATGTAGACCTATTCATCACTCGCCAAGACGGTTTTGCCGTGGTGCTCATTGAGGACAACGGCCAGGGCATGGATGAAGAGTTCATTCAAAACCGCCTGTTCCGCCCCTTCGACACCACCAAAACCGGTAAAGGCATGGGAATTGGCATGTACCAAGCGCGGGACTGCATCACCAACCTCGGCGGCGAAATTAGCGTGGAGAGTGTGCCCGGCGAAGGCACCACCTTCTTTATTCGCCTACCCCTGGTGCAAGAAGGCGCCGTGGCGCTGCCCAAACCCGCCGCAGCCTAACGTGCAACAGGCGATTATCGGCTACCATCAAGACGACGAGAACCACTGGGTGGCCCAACTCGCCTGCGGCCACAACCAACATGTACGCCATAATCCACCCTGGGTTCTGCGCCCCTGGGTTACCCATATCGAAGGGCGCGACGAACACCTAGGGCTGCTACTCAACTGTGTAAAGTGCGATCAACAGGCGCCAAGTGATGAGCGCCCAGCGCCGCTAAACCCATTCACCACTCTATTTCCCGCCAACACCCTGGCCCTAGCCCGCGTTTTGGGCCGGCTTCTGCAGGCCAATCAGGCGGCCGTCAGCTGCGCCGAATCCTGCACTGGCGGCTTAATCGCCGCCGCCATTACCGAGATTCCCGGCAGCTCTGAGTGGTTTACCCACAGCTGGGTCACCTACTCCAACGCCGCCAAACAACAGCAACTGGGCGTCAGCAGCGATGCCCTCGCCCATGGCGCCGTAAGCCAAGCCACCGTAGAGGCCATGGCACAAGGTGCGCAAGCCAACAGCAGCGCCCTCTGCGCCTTGGCCACCAGCGGCATCGCAGGGCCAGGTGGCGGCACAGCACAAAAACCCGTCGGCACAGTGTGGATTGCCTGGAGCGGGCCCTGGGGAATCAACAGCCAATGTTTTTATTTCAGCGGTGACCGGCACCAAGTGCGGCTGCAGGCGGTAAATGCCGCCCTAGGCCAACTGATCGCACTTTTAAAGGCCTAAGCCCCGCGTTCTTGGCCGTCAAAAATAACTGTATAAATTTACACTAACTGGTTGCGCATACAGTATTTTTATAATAAATTAAAACTATCAAGCCGGATGGCTCGCACAGAAGCCATCGCGCACCACCCCATCAATACGCCGCCTACCGAGGATTTTATGGACGCCAATAAAGAAAAAGCCCTACAAGCTGCCCTGTCACAAATCGACCGTCAATTCGGCAAAGGTACCGTGATGCGTATGGGGGATCGCGAGCGAGTGAACATCCCCGCTATTTCCACCGGCTCTCTGGGCTTGGATGTCGCCCTCGGCATCGGCGGCCTGCCCAAGGGGCGCATTGTGGAAATCTACGGCCCGGAATCCTCCGGTAAAACCACCCTCACCCTACAGGTTATTGCCGAAGCCCAACGCAAAGGCGGCACCTGCGCCTTTATCGACGCCGAACACGCCCTCGACCCTATATACGCCGAAAAACTCGGCGTGAATGTGGATGAACTGATTGTCTCCCAGCCAGATAACGGCGAGCAGGCCTTAGAAGTGGCCGACATGCTGGTGCGCTCCGGCGCCGTTGATGTGCTGGTGGTGGACTCGGTAGCCGCCCTAACCCCCAAGGCTGAAATTGAAGGCGAAATGGGCGATCACCACGTTGGTTTACAAGCGCGCCTAATGTCCCAAGCCCTGCGCAAAATTACCGGCAATATTAAAAACGCCAACTGCCTGTGTATTTTCATTAACCAAATCCGCATGAAAATCGGCGTCATGTTCGGCAACCCCGAAACCACTACCGGCGGTAACGCATTAAAATTCTACGCCTCTGTGCGCTTGGATATTCGCCGCACCGGCTCAGTAAAAGAAGGTGAAGAGGTCACCGGCTCGGAAACCCGCGTAAAAGTGGTCAAAAACAAAGTGGCCCCGCCGTTTAAACAAGCGGAATTTCAAATTCTCTACGGCCAAGGTATTAACCGCTTAGGTGAAGTGGTCGATTACGGCGTAAAACTCGGCATGATCGACAAGGCCGGCGCCTGGTATAGCTGCCAGGGTGAAAAAATTGGCCAAGGCAAACAAAACGCTATCCAATATTTGCGCGAGCACCCGGAGCTTGCGCAAAGCTTGGAGGAGCGCATTAAAACTGAAATGCTCGGCAGCGGCGCCGGATTAACCACCGCCAGCGCTGAAGATTTTGCCGAAGAAGAAATGTAATTTTTCAATTACACGTACATTACAAACGGCTCGCGAAAACATGTTTTGCCTGGCGAGACTTTTAGGTCCACAGACGTAAATATTTTGCAACCCTCGCGGGCAGGGAAACCCGCTAGGCTCTAGCGCAAGAAGGTTGAGAATAAGGAACGGTCAAAGCGTTTTTAAAGGACGACTAATTTTTACCATCCAGTGACATCGAAAATACTTCGGCCCAAACCGACAAAATCGAGCATGAAATACTTTTACGGCTAAAAGCTCTCAGAATTAACATTTAACCAGCGGTCGTTATTATGCTGACGGATGCAAACAAGCATCTTAAAAAATGAGTAACTATTTGGCAGGCCATATTAACCGCTCCACCGGGTGGCAAATATAGCAAAGCGGCAGTATCGATCGCGGTGCAGCGGTGGTAAATACAGGTTATTTCAGACCGCCAAAAAGAGGGATTTTTTTGACGGTCTGAAATAACCTGCATTTATCTCTGCGGGCGGAGTATTGAGGGATCGCAGCAATAGCAGCTAGTTGAATTACTACCTTGCTAGCTCTGACGGCGTTAATATGGCGGAACAACCTCATTTACTGCGTGTACACTCGGCAATTGTTCCTGTATTGCGCTACCTCTTGCAATCACTGTAATCGTCCAGTTTTTTCGCCAAGTTTGCCTTGCCAGAGCGTCGCCGCTTACATAGTTCAACAAGCGGCTAAAGCACTCGCCGGGTGGTTGCTAGTCGGTATGAGAATCACGCCCAGTGAAAATAGAAGTTCAATTTTCGTGATGACCGCAAGGCATTTGACTGGGCACAAAAATAGCGCCGCGGACGCGAAAAGTGGATTTCCAGAGATAGCCATAATATAGAGCCCACTCTCGAAGAAAGCGTGAAGCTTCAAGAAAACACAGGACCTAGCAGTAATTCATATACAGCACACGGCATTAAAAAACGCGCTGAAGTAAACAGGCGCGTTCGATTACACACCTTGATCGCCCCAAACCATAGGCTCATCAATGGAACAAACACCCCCTCCCCCAGCCGTTTACCCCTACGCCCTAATGCTTTTATCCCGGCGGGAATATTCAAAGGCAGAGCTTAAACAGAAATTATTGCGGCGTTTCGGCGCTGATGCTAAAGCGTTGATTGAGGCAACCTTAGAGCGCCTGGCACAGGATGACTATCAGTCCGATCAGCGTTTTACCGAGAGTTTTATCAATAGCCGTCTGCATCGAGGATATGGCTTAAACCGCATTAAATTGGAACTGCGCCAAAAAGGCATCGACCAGGAGGGGATTAGTCACATGATTAAAGACGAGAATATTCAAGCGAAAGAACAGCAGCAGCTGGAGCGCATGTGGCGCAAAAAATTTAATACACAACCGAAAAACAGCCAAGAGCGCTATCAGCAACAGTGTCACTTAGCTAACAAAGGCTTTCGCAAGGAGCTTATTGAGCAATTTTTCCGCTCCTCTACGTGGGATGACGAGTAGCAAAATCACACAGTAAAGCAGCTATTTTTTCCATGAGCCAAATCTACATGGCGGCACTCGTGTGTCTTGAAAAATCAGTATTCCGGGCATTGTTCCGAATCTCCACAGAACATTAATGCCCCCCGTAACGGTCACTGATCATGTATCGGGCATTGGGCAGCTTCCCCGCCGCCGCAACGATCTAGCAAGGTGGTTAACCTGAGCGGCACAACAGCGGCACAGAGAGATTTATCAGCAAAATTGCGCTGCCACACGCCCATGGATCAACCGCTGCGTGTATATTTAACCCACACATCAAACCCTGAGGATCAAAACCATGCTAGGAAAAATTGTTTCCAACACTCCTAACACTGGCCGTGCAGGCGCAAATTTTGTGGGCATTATCGGCGTGGGGATTTTAATTATTGCGCTGGGTATGCAAAGTTTTTATACGGTATCTGAAGGCTATAGAGCCGTCATTCTGCGCAATGGCTCCCTCGTGGGCACAGCCGAGCCGGGCTTTGGCCTTAAAATTCCGTTTATGGATTCTGTCGTTAAAATCAGTGTACGAGACAATATCGCGCGGCTGGAATTGCCCACCTACAGTTTCGACCAACAACTAGCCACCTCGCGCATATCTATCTCGTACCGAATTATGGCCGATAAAGTGGATGAAGCCTTCAGCCGGTACGGCGGCGAACAGGGTGTTGTCGAGCGCTT
>DAOQGS010000257.1:0-5459 GCA_035338675.1 Cellvibrionaceae bacterium | reverse complement strand
GCAGCACGCTGTTAACCCACCCGCCGTGCTGTAGATATTACTTCTATCCCAGGCCCCACACAGCTTCCCTGCTGCGCAACAATTCCATTTATATGGGTTAGCGAATTAAATTGCCTTTTATATCCAATGTCTGCTTAGCAAGATGCACCCGCACCACCTGGGCGTCATTATCCATGGCGTGTTGGGCCAGCCGAATATCATAGTCGCCCTCGACAATTTGCCATGTTTTGCTTTGGGGTTGGTAAACGGCGAGCATTAATGGGTCAATGCTCAGTTGCAGTTTTTTATTAGCGCCGGCTTTTAAATCCGCCTTGGCAAAACCCACTAAGCGTTTTGGCGCTTCCCAGATAGTTGCTACCGGTTGTGCAAATACTAACCCCAAGCCTTTGCCTGCTGTTTTGCTGTTGTTGGCCAGATTAAATGCCACGCTTAATTGGCCGTTATTCCATTCGGCGGTTAATTTTGAATAGGTAAATTGGCTGTAACTCAGGCCAAAACCAAAGGGGAATAGGGGCGTTAATTTTTGTTGGTCGTACCATTTATAACCAATGGTGGCGCCTTCAGGGTAGTGAATATCAAACGGCACCTCATCATTTTTACGCCCGCTACCGGCGATAGTTTTTTGCGGCAATTGGTTGCTATCAGCAGGATAGGTAATAGGTAAATGGCCGGAGGGATTTACCTCCCCGGTTAATACCCGCGCAATGGCTTTGCCGCCTTCGGTGCCTGGGTACCAGGCCTGTAAAACTGCAGCGGTTTGATTAAGCCACGGCATCAATACTGGCCCGCCGGTTTCCAGCACCACAATGGTTTTGGGGTTGGCTTTGGCGATTGCGGAAATTAATTCATTTTGCCCGTCCGCTAAATTTAGCGAATCTACATCATAGGCTTCTGATGTCCACTGGGTGGCAAATACCAACGTTATGTCCGCCGACTGGGCTAAGGCTTGCGCTGCGGCCAGATCTACGCCGGAATTAAATTCTATTTGGCTGCCAGGCAATAATGCGCGCAGGGCCTGCAGGGGCGAAGACGGGTGATACACCTTGGGGAACATAGCTGTTTGCGGCGTTTTAATGGGGTTGCCACCCTGGCCGTAGACTTGGGAGGAGCCGCCGCCGGAGAGCACGGCGCTATCCGCCTGGCCGCCAATCACGGCTATTTTTTTCGCGCTCTTATTAATGGGCAAAATGCTGTTGGCATTTTTTAATAACACCATTCCCGCCTCGGCGGTTTGCTGGGTTATTTTGGCGTGGGCGGCAAAATCGATGGGGGTTTCTTTTAAGGGCAAATCAAACAAACCATTGGCAAACATACTGCGCAGCACCCGCCGCACCATATCATCCAAACGCGAAGGAGCAACCCAGCCGTTATCCACCGCTTCTTTTAATGCTGGGCCAAAATAAAATGCCCTATCAAACCCGTAGGCGGATTCTTGATCCAAGCCGTTATTTACCGCAGGAATGGTAGAGTGCACAGCGCCCCAGTCGGACATAACATAACCTTCAAAACCCCAGTCGCCTTTTAATACCTTATTTAACAGAAAATCATTTTCGCAACTGTAATGGCCGTTCACCTTGTTATAGGCGCACATTACTGAGCCTGGGTTGCCGTCTTTTAAAGCGATTTGAAATGCCATTAATTCCGAGGTGCGCGCCGCGCTTTCATCGATAATGACGTTGCCGATATTGCGGCCAGTTTCTTGGTTATTGAGCGCAAAATGTTTCAGGGTGGAAATAATTTGATTGCTTTGAATGCCTTTTATTTGCGCACCCACCATTTTACCGGCCAGCAGAGGATCTTCCCCGGCGTATTCAAAATTGCGGCCATTGCGCGGCTCACGCACCAGGTTTACACCGCCTGCTAGCATCACATTAAAGCCTGACGCCCTGGCCTCCTGGCCGATCATAGTGCCGCCTTGCAGAGCGACGTTTGGATCAAAACTGGCGGCGGTGGCAAGGCCCGAGGGCAGGCCCGTGCGCTCGCGGGGTTTGGGAATATTTTGGGTGGCAACCCCAAGGCTGGCATCGGTTTGAAATTGTGCGGGAATGCCTAAGCGGGGAATACCTGCAATCCACCCGGCGGAACCATAGAGCGCTTCTTTAGGGGGCTGATAATTTTTTTCTTTTTGTTCCAGGCCAAAGTAGCCGTACAAAATAGTGAATTTTTCCTCCTGGCTCATCTGGGCAATTAATAAATTAGCCCGCTCGGTGGCCGCTAATTTTTTATTCAGCCAGGGTTTGGCCGCGTCAGTATTTTCCTTGGCTAAAACGTCCGGTGCGCTTGCCAGGCAACAGGTGATTAGCAGGCTGCGCAGTAATGGGTTTGCATTAATCATGACGGTTCTCAGCTTATCGTTATTATGGCCCTTATACTGGTGATAAGGTGCGCAGGTTTAGGGTGCGGTTTTAGCGTGTAAAGCGCCGCCCTGCCCAGTGCTTATGGTAGCAAATATAAAGCGCTTAAGGCCTCAGGGCGGGTGTTTAAAGTTGATGGAGGGCAAAGCTTTGTGGCCCACCACTATACGCAGCGGGACAAAAGCGCCTCAATTAAGTCAGATATGTATGCTGGGTTTTAGGCGCAGGGATCTAGGCCACACCCAAGAGCGATATTATTAAACTAAGAATTTTGCACAGTCCTTTAACAGCTTGTTGAAATACTACCTTGCTAGCTCTGGCGGCGTTAAATTTGGGATGGGACGATGCGCTTGGCTTTATTACACGTCCTACAAAGTAAAACACCATACAGGCGGTACTCAGAGTTCCCCTTTTATTTCTGCGCACAAAAAAACCGCCGCTACCCATGTAGCGGCGGTTCAGGTTTGGCCAACAATAAATTAAATAGAAGGTTTAAACCGCGTTTATTTTCCTTCCGTTGGGCGGCGGCGCATAAATGCCAATACACCCGCCAAGATCCACATTAAATTACCGCCCAATGCGCCTGCAACTGTGCCGCCGCTGCTGCTTGAGCTGCTAGAAGAGCTAGACGAAGAGCTGGAAGACGAACTGGATGATCTGCCCGACGAGCTTGAGGAGGAACTAGAGGACGAACTGGATGAAGAAGATGAAGATGAGCTGCTACTGGAAGAAGACGAACTGCTCGATGAGCTGGAACTGCTGTTTTGCTCGATGGCGTTGAATTTATACCAGTTTAAATTAAAACGGCCTTTAGCCCGCAAATACACATCGTGCACGCCGGTTAAACCGCTCACATTGGCTTTTTGCGTGGCCCAGGTTTGCAGGCCGCCGGTTGAGTTAACAGGCACTGTGGCAATAGCTGTGCTGGCGGAATTATCCAGGGCAATTTCTAAACTGGTGTTAGCCGTTGCCGCCACGCGCAATTCAATACTGCTGGCGCCCGCACCAAAATCCACCTTGGCTATTTTTACCCAACCATTGGCATTAAAGGTGACATCCAAGGTGCCTTCGCTGCAGTTTTCAACATCAATACCCGATTGTTTAGCCATGGTTTCCGCTTGTATTTGTGCGTAGGGGTTAAAGTTTTTAATTTGCGGCGCCCCGGTGCGGCCAGCGGAAACCTTCATGGTGCCATCTGAGTTGTAACTTAATAAATCCACATTAACAGAGCGCTGATAAACGCCTTTGCCATTGGCATTAGCCACGGCGCGGTTGTGGTAAAACATATACCATTGGCCTTTCCACTCAACAATTGAATGGTGATTATTATTGCCATTATTTTCCCACGGGTTGGGCAATACGCTGCCGCGATATTGAAAGCCCGTCATGGGGTTACTGCTGGTCATATAATCGATGGCGAAACTTTTATTGCCGTTGGTGGAATAACTAAAATAATAAACGCCATTGCGTTTATGCATGTAGGAGGCTTCAAAAAAATTCGGCGCATCGATGGTAACAGCAGAACCTTTTACACTTTTATAATCGCTATTCACTTCAATAACCCGCGCATTGCCGGGGCCACCACCGCCGAAATACACATAGGTGCGGCCGTCGTCATCCACAAATACACCTGGGTCGAATAACCATTCCACGTTGCTGTTAGGGGTGCTTTTAGTAATCAGCGCTTTGCCTATGTGATCGGTGTAGGGGCCTTCGGGTTTATCCGCTACGGCAACGCCGATGGCAGAGGCGCCATCGGGGAAAAACAAATAATATTTGTTGTCTTTTTTCACCCAGTCCGGCGCGTAGGCAAGGCCCGCCCAGGTGGTATTTTTGCGCGCGGCAAACACAATGCCGTGGTCCTGCCAGTTCACCATGTCGTCGCTGGAAATCAGGTTGTAATCCAACAGGGTGCTGTAGTCGGTGGCGTTGTCTGGGTCGTGGCTGGTGATCACGTACATGCGATCGTTAAACACTCGGCCAGCTGGATCCGCCGTGTAGGTTTGGGAAATTATGGGGTTTTCCGCCCAGGCCGCCGCTGCGCTGAGGGCGCCTATCACAAGGCTTAAATTAAGGGCTTTTTTAATTAAGGGGCGGCTCGGCCGATAGTTTAGGGTCATGGTGTACTCCCAGGTAATTATTATGGTCTGGCCCCCATATGCGGCGCGGGGGAATTATTAGTAGGTGGTGGAACAATTATTCGCGCAGCCCGGATGTGCAGCGATAGGGCTCTAAGCGGCCACTGCTAGGCGGTTCGGTTTTTCATCCGAGCGCGTTAATTGGTAAGACAATTATCCCCGCAGCCTCTAATAGTCATGGTGAACCAATCGACACTGAAGCAGCATTGACCATGAAGGCCGTCGCATTTTTGTCAGACGATTGCATAAGTGCCGGATTCGCCCGCTGTAAATAGGTGGGACAGTGCATAAATTGCCCGGCGCCAGAGCGCACCGGGGCTGCTATGCTGGCCGCCCTTAAAAGCCACCGCTACCTGCCCATCCCATGCCCACTAACGCCCTGCTCCGCCGCCTGCCCGCCGATGCCAACTGCCCCAGCGCCGATCTGCTGGATCGCTTTTTGGACTACATCACTGAGCTGAATTTAGAACTCTACCCCGCCCAGGAAGAGGCGATTTTGGAGCTGTTTGAGGGCAATAATGTCATCCTCACCACGCCTACGGGTTCGGGTAAATCCTTAGTGGCAACGGCACTGCATTTTAAAGCCATGGCCCAGGGCCGCCGCAGCGTGTACACCTGCCCGATTAAAGCCTTGGTCAATGAAAAATTCCTCGCCCTGTGCCGGGATTTTGGGCCGGAAAACGTCGGCATTGCCACCGGGGATGCCACGGTGAATCGCGATGCGCCGATTATCTGTTGCACGGCGGAAATTCTTGCCAATGTGGCGCTATCGGAAGGGGCCGAGGCGCCTTTTACGGAAATTATCATGGATGAATTTCACTATTATTCCGACCGCTCCCGCGGCGTGGCCTGGCAGTTGCCGCTGCTCACCCTTAACCGCGCACGTTTTTTATTAATTTCCGCCACCCTCGGCGCCATCGACCAATTCATGTTGATGTGGGCAGGGGATACCGTACCTACCAATGCC
>DAOQGS010000256.1:0-5489 GCA_035338675.1 Cellvibrionaceae bacterium | reverse complement strand
CACGCTCGGGAACTGCTGGTTGCCGGCCGTCGTCTGGTTGATCTGGAATTCGCCGATTCACTGGAGCCGCCCGAGGGGATAACGCGCAAGCGTTCAATACCTGAAGGGTAAATGATGTTTTCAATGGGCACGGTGTAGTCGGTTAGATAATGCATTAACCCCTGTTCAACCGGCGTTGCGCAGTAGCGCTCAGATGAAGCACTGTAAGGATTACAATCAACATAAAGCGCGGTTTTATGCTGATCCAATGCAAAAGTTGCCGCCAAATTAAATGCAAAAAAACTGCTGCCGCCGCGCGGCACAACGGAACTTACCAGCAACACAACATTATCTTGCTTGCACTTTTGCAGCAGGCGTATACGGATTTCGCGAAACGCATTTAAAAATCGGCGCTGGCGCATGCCGGTGAAGAGAATTTTTTTCTCGTACAAATCCTCTTGCGTCCACATAATGGGCAGCGCCATGTTTTTAATGGCGCGGCGCCTGCGATTGTCATCGAGCGCAGCTTTTAATAATTGCTCGCTGTTTTCTAAGGCATCTGCTGCCAAGTGCCCCTCTGGGTGCTGATCCATTGTTTCCCCCTTAGCTGTGATTAATATGCCAGTAAATTGCGGTTGCCACATAAGCCGCCAAGGTCAGCACCACTACTACCAAAAGAAAAATCATGTCTTTTTGCAGCAGGCGTTGCCCCAGCGGGGTGTCGTAGTGGGGGATGGCACCTATGAGTTCGATATCCGGCGGCAGTTGTTTTTGTAAAATGCGCGATGAGCGCAAGTGGGGGTCAACTACCACATAGGCAATTAACAAACCCACCGGCAATAAAAAACCAATAATTGGCCCCAGCGCGGCAAAATGTTTGAAATTCAACCCCGTGGGGCGCAGCGGAAATTGCGCCGCCTCTTGGATGCGGTAGCTCACACCCTGCCCTTCAATATCTAAAGTCATGGATAGGCGCGCGGTTTCTTTTTTGCCGAGCATTTCCTCGTACACACGTTTGGTTACATCATAATCCCGCGTCAATTCGGATAATTGCGCCTGGTTGGCCGCCACACGCTCAGCCCGCAATTTTTCTTCCTCCTGCAAGGCGATTAATGATTCGAGACGGCGGGTTTGGGTGCGAAGATCCACTTCGGTATTGGCCAATTGTTTGCGCAGATCCTCATAGAGTGGGTTTTCCACTTTACCGCCGGTACTCACGACTTCACCACTGGTGCGCAACTTACCTAGGGAGGTGTCAATTTCTTTAATTTGCTGTTTAAGGGAAACTATATCGGGGTAACTGTCTTGATAGCTCAAACGCAATTGCTCCATTTGCGCCACTAGGGTTTGCCTGCGCGCGCGCAAATCATCCGATTGCCCACGCGCCTGTTGATATTGTCCCTCACTGCCCAACTGGCGCTGCACGCTCGCCATGCGCGACTGGGTTTCTTCAATGGTGAGTTTCAGAGTTTCTATATCCTGCCGCAATTGCCCCAAGCGCCCTTGCACGCCGCTTTCAGTACCATCGGTATTGCGGGCGTTAAATTCTTTGAGTTTCTCTTCCGCCGCTTCCAATTGTTTTTTATAGGTCTGCACTTGAGTATCGATAAATGTATAAGCACCCAAACTTTCATCGCGTTTCTTGCGCGCTGTGTGCTCTATAAAGGCATTTACTACAGCGTTGAGGGTTTCAAATACTTGATCTGGGTTGGCACCCTGGTAGGAAATTTGAAAATAGTTATTATTGCGCTCTTTATTAATCCGCAGGCCGCCGCGCAAGCCGCGCAATACCTGATTTTGCTGCTCTTGGGGCGTATTGTCATTAATCAGCCCGAGGGATTTGGCCGCAGCCGACATCACTGCACGGGTATAGATAATTTCACTGGCCTGCTCCGAGCGATCAATTTGCGTCATTTCAGCGGCGCCTTTTAACAGCGGCTGAATAATATTGGTTTCATCGGCAAACAATATGGCTGAAGTGCTGTAGTGTTTAGGCCAAATGACGCCCACACCCAATACCGCAAAACTTGCCATAACAAATAAAAATACCACCAAGAACCGAAAGCGAATTAACTCCGCTTTTAAGGCCAACAGCATCTCTTTGAGATAAACCTTATCCATCCGCTTGCTCGCTATAGGGAAAATGACTAGCGCGTAGAGGTGTTCTACGCGCTAGATAAAGCGCACTATCGATCGAAAATTAAAACGCGCGCTCAGGTACGGTGACTATGTCGGAGGGCTGCAATAAATAATTAGTTTCCAGGCGGCCATCTTCGAGCAGGTCTTCTAACAAAATAGAAAACACCTTGGTTTGGCCGTTAACCTTGCGATAGAGCTTGGCGTTATTGCCTGAGGCAAAATCACTGGTGCCGCCGGCGAGCAATACCAGATCCAATACCGTCATGCCCTCACGATAGGGGAGCGATTGAGGGCTATGCACCGCACCGGTGACCCGCACGCGGCGCTGGAAATCTGTGCTGACCGGGTTGGTAACTATCACAGTTACCTGGGGGCTGCGCACATAATTATTTAATGCTGTGGCCAAATTCGTCGCTAAGGCTGTGGAGGTTTGCCCCGCAGCCGCCACATCGCCCACCAGTGGCAGCGAAATTTTGCCGTCTGGCCGCACCACAACCGCCAGGGATAACTCTGGGTTGCGCCACACATTCACTTGCAAAGAATCGCCTACACCAATTTTATAGTCGCCGATGGGGGCAGCTTCGGCTGCCGGTGGCGCCTCTTGCGCAGCCTGGTTGGCGCAACCGCTCAGGGCAAAAACCAGCGCCAAGCAGGTGGCGCGCAACCAAAATGAAAAACCTAAACGTGCCATGATTAATTCCTCTTAAGTTAAAACAGTGCAGGTGTTTAGTGCACACCCTTGCCGAGCAAAATAATTTCCACAGTTTGAATCATAATTAACATATCGATAAAAAAGCTGTGGTTCTTGGTGTAATAAAGATCGTATTGCAATTTATGCCGCGCATCGTCAACGGAGGCGCCATAGGGGTATTTTAATTGTGCCCAGCCCATCAAGCCGGGTTTTACTTTGTGGCGCAATTCGTAATAGGGAATTTGTTTGGCTAAATCCACCACAAATTCCGGCCGCTCAGGGCGCGGGCCAACAAAACTCATACTGCCCGATAACACATTGTATAACTGAGGTAATTCATCCAAACGGGTATTGCGAATAAACGCCCCCACGCGGGTAATGCGCGCATCGTTTTTCACCGCCCACTGGGCACCGGTTTTTTCCGCGTCGGTACGCATACTGCGGAATTTATAAATGCGAAAATGCCGCCCATTCAAGCCAACGCGGGTTTGGTGGTACAAAACCGGGCCTGGGCTTTCCAAGCGCACCGCCAAAGCGGTGAGCAGCATCAGGGGCCATACCATTAAAAATACGCTGCCCGCCAATAACAAATCCAATATGCGCTTGGCCAATAAAGAGCGTTTGGAATATTTAAACCCGTCGGAGAATAACATCCAGCTCGGCTGCAGGCTGGATAAGTCTATTTTGCCCAATTCGCGCTCATAAAAACTCAGCGCGAAGGAGGATTCGATGCCGGCCAGTTTACAATCAAGCAGTGCCACCAAGGGAAATTCACTGCCGTCGCTGCGGCGGCGCTCGTCAGGACAAATGACAATTTCAGAGATTTGTTCAGTTTTGGCAAATGTTAACCAGTCAGCAGGCTCGGGTAAAATTAACGCCTGATCCACTTCCACCGTTTCATTTTTATTAGCGATACAGCCAACTACTTCAATCGCCAAGGTGCTTTTTTCGGGGGCTAATTCGGCGAGGAGTTTTTGCGCCCGCATACCGGCGCCAAATAATACCACGCGCCGCCGCAATTGATTTAGATCCACCAGGGCGCGAAATGCCATGCGCACCGGCACCACAATTAACCCCGCCGCAATCACGCTCCAAAAAACAGCATTGGAGGCAAAACACTCTATGGTCCAAAACTGCCCCAAAATAAACAGCGCGGCAGCGCCGAGCAGGCAAAAACTCACCAGCACCCGCAGCACCATGCTCAGCACACTCTCCCGCAGCAGGGCGCCGTACACACCCATGGAGAGGGTGCAACAGCCGAGAATCAGCGCAAACACACTGGCCCCCGGCAATGAGGGCGGTAGGTTTAACATCGTCTGCACCCACAGGCTGCCCCCTGCTAAGGCGCCTGTTTCGACCACACCCAGCCACAGGTATGGGGTGTGGATATAGTGCTTATTAATTCGGATATAAGACAAAATGACTTCCCACAAACAGGCTAAAGGGCAATGACTAATGGCTGATGTTGGCGCCGCAATTCGCCATTATAGCGGGAATTCTTACGCCTTCACGAGCTGCGCTCAAGGCAGCTCAAGCCTAATCGGCCAAGAGGTTAAATGCGGTGATATTTTCACGCCCACAGGCCGAACAGTAGCGCATGTTTTCCCCTGCCAAGTAAACCCGCTAGACTAGTTCTTATTCATTCTTATTAGGCACGCGTTATGAAAGTACTCATTACCGGCACAGCGGGGTTTATTGGCTCATCCTTAGCGCAGCGGCTTTTGGCGCGCGGGGACCAGGTGATCGGGCTGGATAATCTCAACGATTATTATGATGTTAACCTGAAAAAAGCCCGCCTGGCCCGCCTGACTTGCCAGAGCGGTTTCACCGACATCCGCGCTAATTTAGAAGACAAAACAGCTGTTAACCAGGCGTTTATCCAACACCGCCCGGACCGAGTAGTTAACCTCGCAGCCCAAGCGGGGGTGCGCTACTCCTTGGAAAACCCGCAGGCCTATATCGACGCAAACATCACAGGTTTTTTGAATATTTTGGAGGCCTGCCGCCACTACGGCTGTGAAAACCTCGTGTATGCCTCCAGCAGCTCCGTGTATGGCGCCAACACCGCCATGCCCTTTTCCGTTCACAACAATGTGGACCATCCGGTGAGCCTGTACGCCGCCAGCAAAAAAGCCAACGAGTTAATGGCCCACACCTACAGCCATTTATTTAACATCCCCACCGTCGGCCTGCGCTTTTTCACCGTTTATGGCCCCTGGGGGCGCCCGGATATGGCGCTGTTTTTATTCACCCGCAAAATTTTAGCGGGCGAACCCATCGACGTTTTTAACTACGGCCACCACCGCCGGGATTTCACCTATATAGACGATATAGTGGAGGGCCTGGTGCGCACCCTTGATAAGGTCGCAACACCTAACGCCCAGTGGAACGGCGACAGCCCAGACCCAGCCACCGCCAAAGGCCCTTACCGGCTCTACAACATCGGCAGCAACCGGCCGGTGGAGCTGCTGCGGTATATCGAGATTTTGGAAGGCTGCCTGGGCAAAAAAGCCACCAAGAACCTGCTGCCTCTGCAACTGGGAGACGTGCCTGAGACCTATGCCAATGTGGATGCGCTGATACAGGATGTGGATTATCAACCCAGCACCCCTATTGAGGTGGGCGTAGAAAATTTTGTGCGCTGGTATCGGGACTATTACCAGGCTTAAATTTACTGCCT
>DAOQGS010000255.1:0-5493 GCA_035338675.1 Cellvibrionaceae bacterium | reverse complement strand
CGTTGACGCGAATTTTCACCTCCCGCAAGCGCTCTTCGCCCTGCACACGCTCTGTGGCGCGCCGTTCCATTAATTCCTGGCGGCGAATAATATTTTTCGTATAGCTGTTAAATTCAATAAATAATTCGGCGATGACGTTGACATCATTATTAAAGTCCTTAATAACGCGATCCACCACATCCTTAATTTTTTGGTACATGTCGTATTGTACCGAGCCATCATTGCCGACAAAGCGGGTGCCCGCCTCAGCCAGGCTGTTCAATAACACCCGCGCCGGGTGCTCTGGGCGCTCAAAAAAACCGGGGTCACTAAAGGCCAATTTTAAAAATGGCGTGTGCATGTAGCTCAGCAGAGCTTTCACCGAGTCCGGCAAATTTTCATCGCTCAGCATGTACTCAAATACCATGCCCACCAAATCAATGGTGTGCATATCCACTTGGGAGACATCACCGCCCTGCTGTTTGACCTGTTCCGCCAAGTGCTGGGTGCTTTGGGCGATATTGACAGGCGCTAATGCCTGCCCCTCCGCCAAATTCGGCAGATTAGTGGCAAGCTGGATACTCTGCAGCACATTCACCAGCTGCTCGGTGCTGAGCATCGCCACCCCTTCTGGCAGCGGCTGCACGCCGCCCAAACTCGCCTGTAAGCCGCGAATGGCCTGCAGTAATTCGGTTTGGTGCTCAGGCGAGCCCAGGGACTGCATAAACGCTAAATCCTGGGGTGAAAATTCGGTATTGCCGATATTAATTGCACCGCGGCTGCTGGCAGGCGGCATATATTTTAAATTCGGCAAAATACCCGAGCGTTTAAAATAAGCGTTGAGCTCGTCCACCACGGAGCCTACAAAACCGGTTAGGTGCTCTTCATAGGTGCGATAACAGATAGTTTTGGCTTTAGCGGTCAGCGGAATTAATCGCAGCGCACGGCGCAGGGATTCACACAATTGAATGGGGGCTGCAGGGTTGCCCGCTTCGGTTACTTGCTCGCCGCCATTTAAAATAGCGAAACGTTGATTCAGCGCCCAAATGGGCTCGGCAAAATAAGAATCCATTTTGGAGGTGATCGAGGTCAGCACGATCATTTCATCTAAATCTTCATTATCAACTAGGCTTAATTCAGAGGTGCGATTAGTTGAACTTAAATCGGTGCGCAGTTCTTTATTTTTAAATTTAACAAAACCCTCGGCGATGTAGCCGGTAAAATAGCGCTCTAATTCCAGGCGGTTTTTGCGCACCAGGCGCTGCACACCGGCCATTTCGGCCACTTCTTGGTTGGAGCGGGCGTTGTCGATGGCGATATTAAACGCTTCATCCAAACGCTCAGCGTAGCGATTAAACGCTTGCCTGGCGCATTCGTTTACCACCTGCTGGCAGCGCTTTAAATGCGCAATCACGGTTTCCCGGTTTAAGGGTAATTGCACCTCGGGTAACACCGCTTCTGCGCCCTTGGTATTTTTATCGTCGCGAATTAGTCTGGACATACCGCCTCATTTATTTTTTAAGATCCACACCTGCGCGCAGATCGCGCCCCTCACATCGCCACAGCGCTATAGCTTTGGCCCAAGGCGTTTAAAGTATAGTTGCGCTCGCTATAAAAATCCGGGGTATAGCGCATATTAAGTTATGCCTAGTAGCCTGCACCCAACAGCAGGCCAGCGGTGCACTCTAGCATAGTCCAAGCGCCATCAGCCCGGCCGTCAAGACGCGGCTTCTGCACTAGGCGCAGCCTGCATAATTGCCGATAATCGCGGCCTGTGCAAATGTGAGCTGAATTATGAAAACCTACGATATTTACGGGCTGGGTGCGGCCTTAGTGGACACGGAAATTACGGTGCAGGATGACAACCTGCGTGAATTTAACATCGCTAAGGGTGTTATGACCCTGGTGGATGAAGCGCGCCAGCACGAGTTGATACGCCTGTTAGATGGCCACCTAGTCAAAGCCAAACGCGCCAGCGGCGGCTCGGCTGCCAATTCCATTATCGCCGCCGCCCAATTCGGTTCGAGCTGTTTTTACAGCTGCAAAGTGGCTGATGACGACAATGGCCATTTTTACCTGCAGGACCTAAGCCGGGCCAAGGTCGCCTATCCGGCCTGCGCCCGCGCCGCTCACGGCATTACCGGCAAATGCCTGGTCATGATTACCCCGGACGCCGAGCGCACCATGAACACCTTTTTAGGTATCAGCGCCAGCCTCAGCACTGCGGATTTAGATTTCGATTCCCTTGCTAAGGCGCGTTTTGCCTACATTGAAGGCTATTTAGTGACATTAGAATCCGGCCGACCCGCGGCGATCACGCTGCGTGAAGCCGCGCAAAAACTCGGTGTCCGCACGGCGCTTAGCCTGTCGGACCCAGCCATAGTGAGCTATTTTCACGACGGCCTCACCGCCATGATCGGCAGCGGTGTGGATATTCTGTTTTGCAACGAAGCCGAAGCACTTAATTTCACGCGCACTACCCATCTAGACGCGGCCTTTGAGGCCCTCAAAGGAATAGCCAAAACCTTTGCGGTCACCTGCGGCGCCAAGGGCGCGTGGGTATTTGATGGTGAGCAGTTGCAACTGGTCCCCAGCCAGCCTGTGCAAGCCCTCGATTCCAACGGCGCGGGGGATATGTTTGCAGGGGCGTTTTTGCATGGCATCGGGCGCGGCTGGAACTACTTTGAGGCGGCCGCCTTTGCTAACCGCGCCGCGGGCCTGGTGGTGAGCCAATACGGGCCGCGCTTGGCGGCAGAGCAACACCAGCAATTGCTCGCCTACGCGCCCCGCTGAGCCAATTGACCAGCTGTTGCACGCACTTGAAGGCAACGAGGATTTAGCGGCAGGACAAGCGCAGCGGCGCCCGAAAGGATTTAAGGATTTAAAGTAAAAAAACAGTCTAAAAACGCCGTTGAAGAATCTCCAGTACTCTTCCTAGCGATTTAACACCAAGCCCTGCTCAATATATTTGCGCAGGGAAATGCCAAAGCTGCGATCCTTCCACACCTGTTTAATCAAATACTCCTGCGGCAAAGTGCCCTCTTCAATTTGCGATAAATCCATAAAAAGTTCTTTTTCCAAGGGCTTTTTATTTTGATCCCGCACCAATAAAACCTTCGGCAAGTGGCGCAACTTATGGTTAGTTTCCACCACAATCGCCACCTGGCCCGAATGTAATTCCACGATACTACCGGGCGGGTACAGGCCTACGGTCTGTAAGAATTTAAGCGCTAGGCGCTCATCAAAGTGAGAGCCGCGATCCTGATAAATAATTTTTAACGCCTCGGTGGAGGTTTTCGCTGATTGATAACAGCGATCCGCCGTCATGGCGTCGTAGGCATCCACTATGGCAATAATTTTGGAGAAAAGAGAGATGCTGGCGCCAGCTAATTTGCGCGGGTAACCCTTGCCATCTACCCGCTCATGGTGGCTGTAGGCGACGTCGATGACGCCGTTGTAAATTCCATCGGTGCTCAAGAGTAAATTGCGACCGTGAATAGTGTGGGCCATCATAGTGCGCATTTCGCCGAGGGTCAGTGAGGCGGGTTTATTTAAAATATCCGGCGGCACTTTCATTTTGCCCACATCGTGCAGCAGCCCACACATACCTAACTTGTGCAGCTCTTCCTCCGTCATACCGAGTACGCGACCAAATGCCACCGCCAAAATACACACATTTAAACAGTGTTCGGCGGTGTATTCACTTTCACTGCGAATTTTTGCCATCCACATTAAGGCATCGGGATGGCGGATCACCGATTGCACGCAGTCGCTCACCATTTGTTTGGCGTGATCAGTATTAATCGCACCGCCTAAACGTATATCGTCCAACAAAGACTTTGTGAGGGTGCGCGCCTGGCAAAAAGCGCCGACGATTTTACGGTGCTCTTCATCAATGCGGGTGGTGTTTTGATATTGAATAGGCCCTTTGCCGCGGGTACCACTGGCCGCAGGAGTGGCGAGGGCTTTGTAAACGGTATCAACGTACACATAGCTGCAGTACTCGGCCACTATGTCGACGTCTTCTTGAGACTCCAACACAAAGCCCTGCAGAATAAACGGCGTTTCCAGCCAGTCGCGATCCAGTTTGGCCACATACATGCCAACGCGCAGATCGCTTACATACATCTTTTGCAGACTCGACGCCATTAAACCGCACCTGAAGAAACCATTACACGCCAATGGTGCAGGTGCCCTTAAGCACATTTACCAACCGCATCGCGTCCAATCAGGATGGGGGTAAACCATAGGGCTGCACTATTGGCCGTGAGCATGATGGATTTTTAATGTTGTTTCTTAAGTTGCCGCTTACTTACCCTTACACTTAAAGAAACATTAAACAACTTTTATTATTGCATCACACACATAGTCAAGATTAGCGCGATTAAGCCCAGCAATGCTAGCTCTGGAGTTGCTTAAAAGGTAAATACTGTAGCGGGACATCAATTCCTGTACCTGCTTAGCACTCAAACCGAGAAATGAGAACATTCCGAACTGTGCCAATATAAAATCAAATCGCCCTGCTGCACCGCGCGCATTCATACCCGTGACAAAATCCTGCCGCAACTGCGCAATACGCTGGCGCATCTCATCTAACTCCTGCCGCCAGAGTGTTTGCCAGTGTGGGTTCTGCCACACGGCCGCCACAAGGGCGGCACCGTGATCCGGCGGCATGGAATAAATACCGCGCACGATCGCCATCATATGGCTTTTAATGGCAGTTGCCGTTGTGCGATTGGCCGCGAGCACTGCCACCGCCCCCACGCGCTCGCGGTAGAGGCCGAAGTTTTTTGAACAGGAGAGCGCCAACA
The DNA here is from genome assembly GCA_035338675.1 of Cellvibrionaceae bacterium. Taxonomy (GTDB): domain Bacteria; phylum Pseudomonadota; class Gammaproteobacteria; order Pseudomonadales; family Cellvibrionaceae; genus CAMCXE01. The sequence goes on along the minus strand of DAOQGS010000255.1, from coordinate 703 downwards.
CCACTTCCGGCACACTCGTTAACAAGCTCTGCAATCCTTTAGCGTCATCTTCTAAACTCACACCAAAACCCTGGTAAGCCATATCCACAAAGGGAACAAAGCCCTGCCGCGCGGCCAGTGCACCTATGCTGTGCCATTGCGCCAAGGATAAATCCACCCCGGTGGGGTTATGGCAACAGCCGTGCAATAAAACTAAGTCGCCTGCGGGCACCTGCGCTAAACACTCCAGCATGGCTGCTTCGTTAACACCGTGGCTTGTTGCATCGTAGTAGGGGTAGGTTTTGATCTCCAAACCGGCGTTACCCAACAGCGGAATATGGTTTCCCCAGGTTGGATCACTCACCCAAATACAGGCGCCGGGGCGGGCTTTTTTAATAATTTCCGCCGCCACGCGCAGGGCGCCGCAGCCACCCGGTGTCTGCGCCCAGGCGAGGCGCTCGTTTATACCGGGCAGATGTTCGGCAAAAACCATTTCCGACAATGCCTGCAAAAATCCCTCATTGCCGCCGGGGCCCACATACACCTTGGAATTCTGTTCGGCAATCAATGCAGCTTCAGCAGCTTTAATGGCGCGCAAAACCGGCGTGTGGCCCTCTTCTGTTTTATACACGCCAACACCCAGGTCTACTTTTTGTGGATTTTTATCTTGGGCATAAAGGGCCATCAAACCCAGGATCGGATCTGCGGGCAATAAAGATAAGGA
>DAOQGS010000254.1:0-5540 GCA_035338675.1 Cellvibrionaceae bacterium | reverse complement strand
GAGACTATCAACAATATCGTTAACCTCATTAACCAGCAAACCACCATCGATGGTTTGGTGGATATTATGTTGCAGGAGTCCATCGGCTTACTTGATACCACAGATTTAGGCGCATTTTGGTTGTTGGATGAAACGCACAATGAATTTAAATTAATTTCAGTTCACAACCGCAACGACTCCATTTGTGAAATCAGAGGGGATATAGACGCAATCGCCGTAGCCCGCTGCTGCGCTGCCGCCGATTTATTTGTATTGCAACCAGCCGATTACCCCATTTTTATGGCCCATAGAGGCGAGATTGACGCTGCCTTAGTGGTGGCGATCCGTATTGAGGGTAGGTTAACCGCGCTGCTGGCTTTGGTTAACCAAAGCGGCTCAGGCCAATTTGACCCTAAAATGTTGCAGGCATTGGGCCGCCTACAAATTCATGCGGTATCGGCGGTATCCAAAGCGCGTATGCTTGAAGTATTAAAAATGCAAAATACGCGTTTAGAGCAAACTAGCTTTACCGACCAATTAACCGGCCTGAGTAACCGCCGCCATCTGATTAAAAATATTGATAGCGATTTGGTTTTGTGTTCGCGCAAATACGAGTCGGCAAAAAGCTCTGGGCAAAAGCCGTTTAATGCCGATATGATTTTTATGATTATCGATATCGACCACTTTAAAATGGTTAACGATACCTATGGGCACAACGCTGGGGATGCTCTGTTAAAGCAGTTTTCCGGTTTGTTAAAATCAGTATTTCGCGAGACCGATTACATCGTGCGTTGGGGTGGTGAGGAGTTCATGGTAGTGGTGCGTTTTTGCGAGCGCACGGATGCTGCATTACTTGCCGAGCGTTTTAGAGCCTTAGTCGAACAAACCCCATTTGAAATAGGCAATGATCTTATCCTGCGTAAAACCTGCTCCATTGGTTTCTCATGTTTTCCATTTTATCCTGACTTAGATGAACATATCACCTGGGAGCAGGTGGCCGATATAGCCGATAAAGCCCTGTACGCCGCGAAAAAAACCACTCGCAATGCCTGGGTTGGAGTTTGGGCGCAGCAGGCCCACGCCAAACAATTACCCTATGCCCACCTAATTGCGTGCCCTGAATTATTTGAGGACATGGAAGGTATTTGTGTGCAAACCTCTATTGCTGCAGACCAGCCATTAATTTGGAATGAGTTGTGTGTGCCAAAGTAATGGTAATTGCGGCAATTTCTGATTAAGAAGAATAGGCTCGTGTGTGATTGGGTTTTGAGGGCCAGCGTTGAAAAGATTCAAAAACAAAAAAGCCCTCATAAGAGGGCTTTTTTATTGAGCGGATTGAATTTTAGAAATTTTATTGCACGGCAGGGCCGGATCCAACGGTGTAATCACAGCCGATAGCATCTTTAGATACAACTACGTCGTCGATGGTGACTTGATTGGATATGCCACTAAAGCTGTGCCAGCCAAAGATCACTTCTTTGAATTTACCGCTCATCCAATTGGCAGAAAGCGCACCGTTTTGCCAATCACTTGCGGCGGTAATTTGATGTACCAAGTTGCCGTTTGCATAAGCAGTAAGGGTGTTGTAAGCCATGTCTCCCTTGAAGGCGACCTCAATACAATGCCATGTGTTAGCCGCTAGCACAGGACCTTTGCCCCATTGATCTTGTTTTGGTGCAATGTTGTCCGATGGAACTTCGTTAGTACCTATAACACCTTTGATTTCTCCAAAACGAATTTCATTATTCGCGCTGCCCACTTCGCCACGAATACCCATCAGCGTTTCGTGGTTGGCGCCTGGGTTTTGACCCAGTTTGCGAGTAAATTTAACCCAGGCGCGCATGTACACTTTATTTAATCCTGCGGGTAACGCATGAGTGATCATAGAAGGACTTTGACCGCCTTTAATGAGCAGTGCGCGATTGCCGATTTTGGCATCCGAAACTACGGTAATGTAATTTGTTGGACTAATGTGACCGGGGTTTTGTTGATACTCAACGAAGTAATTCCATCCTTTGGGGAATTGCCCCAGGCTGGTAAATTCGAAGCTGTCCTCAAACAAAATGGCACCTACGCCCGAGCCAGAAGAACTGGAGCTGGATGATGAGCTGGAGCTTGACGAGCTAGAGCTAGAGCTAGAGGAACTTGACGATGTGCTAATGCCATTAACTGCGCGCAGGAACTTAGCCACGTTGGTGTTACAGGTGCCGGTACATTTGGTGCCAGTGGGTGGCATGGTGGCAATTTCACTTTCCAAATTGTTGCCCAGGAAATTTACGTCAATCTCAATATCGCCGTTTTTGCCATTGGTACCGTGACATGCAGAGCAACGCGACCACTCAGAGGGCGTGACAATCGCGGTGCCAGATGAGGATGATGAGCTAGAGCTGGATGATGAGCTGCTGCGGCCAGAGGAGCTGCTTGAGCTAGATGAACTGCTGGAGTTGGATGAACTACTAGAGCTTGAGGAGCTGCTTGATGATGAGCTACTGGAGGAGCTGCTAGAAGAACTACTGGAGCTGGATGAGCTGGAGTCGCCGGTGGGGCCGCTACAGGCTGTGACAGCAGCGGTTACAACACAGACAGATAATAATTTGGCCAGGCTGGTTTGTTCGCTAAGCAAGGAAAATCGAGTGGGATGTGCGCGCATTAGTAAATACCGAAGTTAGAACCAAAGGTTGATTTAAGGCTGTTTGTTATTCCACACAGCTTCTAATGGTTTACTTTACCACTAGGCCTGCTTTTACGCTGTGACTCTGTTTGCATTCACGCCTGCTAGGGCTGTTATTCAGGTGTTGTATGTGCGCCCCAAAATAGGCCAAAACCTCAAACTATGATTTTTAAAAATGGGGAATTTTCTTCCCCTTGCTAGAAGTGTTGGATGAGCAAAATGGTTAATAGCTGCGGCTAAATTTCATAGCGATTATTCCTCAGCCAAACAGCCGTCAAGGTGAAGACTGTGCTGACCAAAATGATCACAATGGATGCGCTCAGGTGGTTGAGTGTAAGGCCATTATTAATGGCGGCGAGAAAGTGCGATAGGTAATCGGTGTAGGCACCGATGCTGCTGTGGATATATAGATTAATACCTGTGGCCCAGTGCACGAGGCGATCAATCAATATCAGCCCTAAAGGCAAAAAAGTGCTGAGTAAAAAAGGAGATTTTTTGGCATAGGCGGAGGCAAGTAGTGTCCAGGTTATGATCGGCAATAATGCAAATAAAAACAGCAGAGATTTAGTATAAACACTGAAAGCATCGAGCAGTTTGGTGAGCGCTGGGAGTGCGTCTTGTGTGCCGTGGCCGATTGCGGTCAACCAACTAATAACGCCCCCTAAAAATGACATGCCCAGCAACATCAATGGCGCAAGGCCATAGATTATCGATAATTTTGCTAGAACATTTTCCGCTTCGCTCACGGGCATGGAGCGCCAGAAGAGAATTTCGCGGGTTTTGCGATCATCAAATAGAGCGCGGTGGGCGTAATTTAGTGTTGCTATGAGCAATATAAAATTCAGTACAACAGCGACAATCCATTGCGTAAATCCTAGAAATCCGACAGCGGATCGAAGCGCATCCATATGGCTAAACAGCGGCAATTCATTTAGTGGCATTTTGCTATACGCAGAGAATTGCTGATTGAGATCGCCGCTGGTTTGATCGGGAGTGTTGGGAATGGGCGCTTGCGTGGCCGTTGCTGCCGATAAGTCTGCGGGCGGTGGCGCAAAACGCAGAAATCCCACGCTTAATAACAGGCTTAAAATCAATGTGCACAGGAGGGGGAGGGTGATAAAGCCAGTTTTATATTCCCAAAGTTCCCGGCGAATTAATGTGAAAAGTTTTCTCATTGGGGATGTCCTTAATGGCAGTTTTGCATTTTGGCAACGAACACATCGGCAAGGCTGGGTGTGCTTAACCGGCCAAGTGAGGTGAGTGCAGCAAAGTCGGGGTTTTCAAATAATAGGTAGTCACTACCCAATAGGCTGCGGCTATAAATAGGGTTTAATGCCTTGGCGGTTTCAACTTTGTCAGGTTCTGCTTGTAAAATAGCAAAGCGTTTGGGTAAGTCTTCCATGGGGCTATTAAGGGTAATTTTGCCCTGATTGATAAAAAGGATGTCCGTTAACATGCCCTCAATTTCCTCTACTTGATGGGTAGTAATCAGTAGAGTTTTTTGTGCATCGTAATAGTCGTTTAAGAGCGACTCATAAAATTGTTTGCGGTAGAGAATATCCAAGCCTAGGGTCGGTTCATCCAGTACCAATAATTGGCTGTCAATGGCCATAATTAAAGCTAAATGCAACTGCGTTATCATGCCTTTGCTAAGATTTTGTATGGTCTGGGCTGGTTGAATTTGAGTTTTGGCTAAAAAATCTAAGGCCTTGCTGCGATTAAATTTAGGGTGCACGCCTTCAACATAGGTTAATGCTTCAGATACTTTTAACCAGCGCGGTAAAATAGCGGTATCGGCAATAAAAGAAACCTTCTCAAGCATGGCGGTGCGCTGCCGGTAGGGGTTGTAGCCCAATACGCGCAATTCACCCTCAATAGGTGTAAGCCCTAAAATGCCTTTTAAGAGGGTTGTTTTACCCGCTCCATTGGGGCCGATAAGGCCTACAATTCGGCCAGGTGCAATGGTTAAATCAATGCCATCAAGGACATTTTTTTGCCCATACTGCTTAGATAAATTCTGCCCCTGAATTACCCAGTTCATTTAATTCTCCTGTGCTTGAGTTAGCTGTGTTGTGTGGCTGTGGAGCGCTTTGCATAATTCATCGCTGCTGATACCCAATTGCGCTGCGCGTTTAATCAGTTGTGGCAGTTCCATAGTCATAAATTTCTGTCGCTCCAGGAGCCTTAACTGCTCGGCTGCACCTTTGGCCACATACATGCCCATCCCGCGGCGAATCTCCACCAGTCCCATATCCACAAGCTCCTGATAGGCTTTGCTGACGGTTAAATGATTAATTTGGCATTCGGAAGCGAGCTGGCGAATAGACGGTAGCGCTTGGTCTTCAGAGAGTGTGCCGGACAGCAGCAAGCCCACAATGCGCTCGCGCAATTGCCTGTAAATCGGCTGATGTTCACCCCAGGGGTGGGCCATATCTGAGCGGTTCAAGCTGGAAGTCCCTTAGGTGTTTTAGTGTTATGTAAAACCATAACACTGCGGGGTGACTTAAGTAAATGGCTTTGGCGGCGCGGCAATAGAGCCTTAGGTTGTGTTTCCCTACACGCTAGCTGCTTGCGGGTGTTAAGTGGTTAGTTGGGATTGAAAATAGTAATTGTCGTCGGCCGGAGAAACTAATGGGTGTTGAAGGGCAACTGAAGCGCGACACGGCTGGGCATGCTCATGTTTGAGCTATAGCAATTGCCAATTTAGGGGCGAAAAAAAACCTCGCGATGCGAGGTTTTAATATGGCGGAGGGGCAGGGATTCGAACCCTGGGAGCTTTTACACTCAACGGTTTTCAAGACCGCCGCTTTAGGCCACTCAGCCACCCCTCCAAATGAGGCCGCGATTATATAGAGCTTTTATCTTTTGGAGCAACAAATTTCTGGGTAGG
>DAOQGS010000253.1:0-5548 GCA_035338675.1 Cellvibrionaceae bacterium | reverse complement strand
TAGTAACCGAAGTGAAAATGTTCGACCACCGAGGCAAAAACTTAGCCAGCGCGGTCAAATCGGGTACAGCGGATTTTTCTACTAAGGTCGGGCGCAACGGTATCGAAATTGTGCGCGAAAAAGAAGTTATTGGCCGCTACGACATAGTGTTTTCCACCCAGGAACTCGACAATTTATTGGTTAGCCAGTTGCGCTCCAGCGCCATTGTTATCGTAAGCCTGCTACTGGCCAGCCTCGCCACAGTATTTGTGTTATCCCGCAGCCTAATTGTCTCGCCCATTACCAGCATCAGCGAATCCTTAGATGCCATTGCTGCCGGGGGCGGCGATCTAACCCGCCGCTTGCCCACCACCAGCGGCGATGAAGTCGCCGTGTTATCCAATAACTTTAACCGCGTAATGGAGCAAATTGGCAACATTATTAAAAATGTTACCCAGGTAACTCAAAAGGTAAATAACAACGTGCGCATCATGAGCGGTGCCACGGAAAATACCGTGCACTCCACCGGTCAACAGTTAAAAGAAATTGAATTAGTCGCGGCGGCATTACAGGAATTAACCCACTCAGCCACTGAAGTGGCCCGTCATGCAGGTGCCACTGCCGACCACACTAAAGAAACCGCGCGTTTTGCTGAGCAGGGCTCGCAAGTGGTTAAATCCTCACGGGATACCGGCAATCGCTTAACCGACCAAATTCAAGCCACCGCCCGCAAAATTTCCATCCTCAAAGAAAACTCTGAAAATATCGGCTCGGTGATGGAAGTGATTCGCTCCATCGCCGAACAAACCAACTTACTGGCGTTAAACGCTGCCATTGAAGCGGCCCGCGCTGGCGAACAAGGCCGGGGCTTTGCGGTGGTTGCCGATGAAGTGCGCTCACTGGCGCAAAAAACTCAAACCTCCACTGAAGAAATCGGCTCAATCATCGTGCAATTGCAACGTGCGGCGGATGAGGCCCATCAGTCTATGAATACCAGTATGTCCTCAGTGCAGGAGACCATTGAAACCTCCACCAAAGTGGGCGAATCCCTCGAACGTATTCGCACTAATATTGATACGATCAATAACATGAACCATCAAATCGCCACTGCCGCCGGTGAGCAAAGCTCAGTAGCCAATGAGGTGAGCAAAAATATCACCGCCATCCACACCCTATCCGAGCGGGTTGCTGAAAACGCCCGTGTTGTTAGCGCCAATAGCGATCAGCTCAAACATGAAAGCTCGGAGTTAAAACAACAAATGGATAAATTTAATATTTAGCAGCGTGTTGAAATGGGTAGGCTTTTGGGGCGAGCCTGGGCAGGATCTACTCGGGATGTCTCTGACAAACGCTATTGATTACTTCCGCCAACTCATCCTCTAGCAATTATTCAGTCTCAAGCAACCAGCTTCGCTCAATGCCAAGCTGGTTTTTGCGTCTTTGCAGGCTCAAACCCTTCTCTGCCCTCCCCACGGCTAAACCTAGGTGGCAGTGGTTTTCAGCGCCGCCCCACAATCTGCGCAATCTCACCAACCGAGCTTTGGCAAACCGCCCTTAGGCGGTAGCCACATACCATGGCATCCGCTAGACTACTTGCCTTTTTTAACGACCGGTCTTCGATATGCCTGATTATCTTAGTGAAATTCGCTGGACCGCCGATGGCCTAGTACCGGTGATCGCCCAGGACGTTCAATCGGGCAAGGTACTGATGATGGCCTGGATGAATCGCGACGCATTACAGGCCACGGTTGAAACCAACCGAGCCGTCTATTGGTCCCGCTCACGCAAAGCCCTCTGGCACAAGGGCGAAACCTCGGGCCACGAACAAATTGTGCACAGTATTGATTTGGACTGCGACGCCGATGTGCTCATCCTGAGCGTTGAACAACAGGGCGGTATTGCCTGCCACACCGGCCGCCAATCGTGTTTTTACCGCCGCTTAGTGGATGGCCAGTGGCAAATACAAGACCCGGTCCTTAAAGACCCTAACGAAATTTACCAATGAGCACATGCAATGAATGATACGCTGCAGCAACTCACCCAAGTTCTTGCCGAACGCAGGCGCGCTGCCGATCCCAGTAGCTCCTACGTTGCACAGCTGCACCACAAGGGTTTGAATAAAATCCTGCAAAAACTGGGTGAGGAGTGCACCGAAACCATCATCGCCGCAAAAGACGCCCAACACACTGGCGATACGCAAGCACTTATTTATGAGACGGCGGATTTGTGGTTTCACAGTTTGGTGATGTTATCCCACTTAAATTTGTCCGCTGATGATATTTTAGCCGAACTTGCGCGGCGCTTTAACGTCTCGGGCATTGCAGAAAAAAACGCCCGTCCACAGCAATAAATTCTTATTCAAACAATAAAGAGGTTTTTATGTTCTCAGGTGCTTTCAGCATAGGTCACCTTATCGTTGTACTGGTGATTGTACTTTTATTATTCGGAACCAAAAAATTAAAAAATCTCGGTTCAGACTTAGGCGGCGCCATCAAGGGCTTTAAAAACGCGCTTAATGAAGGCGAAAAGAAAGAGGCTGATACCAGCGAAATTGATGCCACCAAAAAGGTAACCGAGGAAAAATCCACCCAGCAGGCGGATTTAAATAAAGTGAGTGAACCTGCTAAATCTGAACAGAAATAAATAGCTCAGTATGTTTGACGTCAGTTTTTTTGAACTACTGGTTATTGGCGTAGTGGCACTTGTTGTGATCGGCCCGGAAAAATTGCCGGGCGCCATCCGCACCTGTGCCCTGTGGATTGGCCGCATGAAGCGTATTCTCGCCGAATCCCGCTCGGAATTTGAAAAACACATAGGTGCCGATGAAATTCGCCGGGAATTGCACAACGAACAAATCATGGCGTCCTTGGAAAAACTCAAGGCATCGCGGGCCATATTGGAGCAGGATCTGCTCAATTATCAAAATACCCTGCAAGCTGAATTAAACGCTTTAGAGCACGGCGCAGAAGTCACACCTAGCGAACATACACAGGAATCCGCGCCGCACTCAGGCACGAGCGATACAGAACTTACAAGTGCTGAGCACCACAGCAACACCACAACTGCCGAGATACCCTCTGGGCATTCCGACACACTCCCTCATGATTCTGCCCCTATAACGAAATCCACACATGACTGACCCAATAAAAGAGGAACAGGAATCTCAGCCCCTAGTCACTCACCTCATTGAGCTGCGGGATCGGCTGTTGCGTTGTATCTACGCAACCCTAGGTTTGTTTTTGGCCATGGCATATTTTTCCAACCGTATTTATGCCTTTATTACAGAACCTTTAACCGCCCTATTGCGGGAGTTTAACGAAGGTACATTAATTGTAACGGACGTAACCGGCTCTTTTGTGGCGCCTTTAAAGCTCACTTTTTATATCGCGCTCTTCGTTACCATGCCCTACATCATCTATCAAATCTGGGCATTTATTGCCCCTGCCCTCTATCGCCACGAACGGCGCCTGGCCATACCGCTGTTTATATCCAGTGTTATTTTGTTTTACATAGGCGCCGCATTTGCCAACTTTCTAATTATTCCCGGTGCATTTAAATTTTTTATGTTATTTGCACCTGCTAACGTCACCGTCAACCCCGATATCACCATGGTGTTGGATTTTATCATTAAGGTTTCTTTAGCATTTGGCGTAGCATTTGAAATTCCCATCGCCGTTGTTATTCTTCTGGTGACTGGGGTTACCACAGCGGAATCCTTAATTGCCAAACGCTCTTACGTGATTGTGGCGTGTTTTGTTGTCGCCATGTTTCTCACCCCACCTGATGTTATGTCGCAATTTATGATGGCTATTCCGCTTTGGGCATTGTTTGAATGCGGCATTTACTTCGGCCGCTGGATTGTGAATACTCGCCCCAAAGATGATGTGCCCGATTACGATTAGGAGTTAGCCATGCGCGGTGCAGGTGGAACCTCTGGCGGTGTAGGCCAGTTTTTTTTAGGCTTTGCCATGATGTGTGCAGGTTTTTACCTGCTGTTTAATGCCATTAATGTCTATTCATCGTTTGGCTTAGGCTCGGTGCTCTTTCAAATCCCTGTAGGTAGCTATCAGGCCGGTATATCATCCGGCATGATTTTAATTCCATTTATGATCGGTATCGGCATCATCTTTTACAGCGCTAGCAATGTGATTGGCTGGCTACTGGCCATAGGCTCATTAGCAGCCCTTATCGTGGGCGTCATCAGCTCCTTGCACTTCTCCCTGCGCACCATGTCCGCCTTTGAATTAATAGCCATTCTCGTGCTGGCCATGGGCGGGCTGGGTTTGTTTTTGCGGTCTCTGCGCTCATTTGAGTGAGTAACAGCTGCGAACTTTGCGGCCGCCAGGTGGCCCTTACCGATCATCACCTCATCCCGCGCATGTTGCACCGGCGCAAGCGCTACCAAAACAACTTTTCACGGGCCGAACTCACCCTCGGCACTATCGCCCTATGCCGCCTCTGCCATCGCGGTATCCATGCACTGTACGATGAAGTAACCCTTGCTGAGCAGTTTAATACCCTGGCAAAACTTAAAGCGGACCCTGCGATTGCAAAACATTGCAGCTGGGTCGCCAAACAAAAACAGTTATAAAATTCTCCTGAATCATTCACAATCTGCCTGCAGTGACACCTTAATTTTTACCGATTATTTGTGCCTATAGGTGTTTTTGTTCTATTGCGAAGACTGACCTGGCCGGGCCAGAAGACTTGCCTATACTCAAGCAAAGCAACCCGGTCCCATCGCTTATGCAAACGCCACTTTACTTTACGCCGTACAAAGACACGCGGCTCGACACCATTTACAACCTGCAATTTTGCGACAACGATACCTTGTTGCACAGCGAATATCGCCCTACAGGAATTTTGGCGCAATTACTGAACGCACAAGTGAGTAACGAAATTCTGCAAACGCTGGCGATGAATGGTGATGAAGATACGCGCATTCGCTTATTGGCATTCGCACAATTGCGCAAAAACAACATTGCCGTACCGCAGAAAATTCTGCTAGCCACCATTGTAGAGGTAGGGCTTGCCGACGGTTTAGAGATGCTTACCGTGTACGACGACCGGCGGGTACGCTATATCAGCGCAAAGGGGCGCCTGGCGGTTGTGGAATCACCAACACCACCCATGGAATTAATTATTCAAGGGTTTCTTGCCGACTCGCAAAAAATTATCAATCACTTAAATCCTTGCGACGATGCTCGCCATACTTTTCCAAGCTACGGCAGAGCCAAAATGACCTTTATAGCTTCAGATGGTATTTATATCGGCGAGGCACAATTTAAACACATGCAAGAAAATCCAGAGGCCGCCAAGATTATCGACGGCGCCCTGGATTTGCTGCATGAAATAATTATCACCGGCAATGTATCGCCAAACGATTTAATTTAAAACGCAGGATCCCAAACACAAAAAAAACCGGCTGGTGTTACCACCAGCCGGTTTTTATTTTTAAGCGATTCTTATTTTAAGAACGGCGCCAACCAAGACATTTGCGGTGCATCGCCGTTGGCAGGTTTTTCGATGGACATAAAATAATTACCCCACCAAGGCCCCGCCGCCCACC
>DAOQGS010000252.1:0-5571 GCA_035338675.1 Cellvibrionaceae bacterium | reverse complement strand
TTTTTTCAGCAGTGAATATAAAAGCTCCAGGGCCTCACTGGTGTACCCGTGCTGAGAATATTGCAGGGCCAATTGATGGGCCAGTGCCGTGCTTGCGGGATCGGCCGCCAGCAAGGCCTCAAGGTCGGTAATTTCCGGCGCCTTCTGAGCGTTGCTGGCCAACTCCAACAGAGCCTGCACCTGATGGAAACGCCCGTCCTGATCCACCAACCGCACCTGCGCCAGAAGACTTTGGGCTTCATCTAGGCGCTTAAGATGAATTAAACACTCCGCCAGGGCGCAGACTATATCCGCCCGCCCGCCGGAGTCCTGCTGAGCTTGGCGCAACAGGCTCACGGCGCCATTAAAATCCCCCGCCGCCATCAAAGCCTGGGCCTCCAGAAATTGCCCATCCCAGGCTTTGGGCAGGTGTTTATCCAAAAACTGGCGAATCTCCACTTCGGTTTTGGCCCCCACAAAACCATCGATGGGCTGGCCATCTTTCATCAAGATCACCGTCGGCAAACTCTGCACACCAAACTGTGAGGCGATCATGCGCTGCTCATCGGCGTTGAGTTTGGCGAGCAAAAAGGCTCCCGCGTATTCCGTTGCCAGCCGCTCCAATAGGGGCATGAGGGTTTTGCACGGCGCGCACCAGTCCGCCCAAAAATCGATGAGCACCGGCCGCTGCATGGATTCGTCAATTAAATATTGTTTGGCGTTGGAGGCATTAATTGAGACTCAGGTTTCCATGGGGCACACTCGCAGAAATGAGCCACAAATAGTTGCGGCTCGGCGCCGCAATTACAAGTAGCCCGCTAAGCAAAATTGATACTGGCTCGCGCAGTTGCAGCATTTGTTGGGGCGCAAGCTTTTTTGCCAAGCGGCCATTCCCATCCTATTATGTCGCCTCTATTAACTAGGTAGGAGATCCCAAATGGGTCGACTCGCTCTTGTAACAGGTGGCACTCGAGGTATTGGCGCCGCAATTTCCCTTCGATTAAAAAAAGCAGGTTACAACGTAGTAGCAGCCTATGCCGGCAACGATGAAGCCGCCGCAGCGTTTAAGGCTGAGCACAACATCCCGGTGTATAAATTTGATGTGGCGGATTTTGACGCCTGCGCCGCAGCTGTTGAGCAAATCCGCCGCGATTTTGGCCCCATTGAAATTCTAGTTAACAATGCGGGCATCACCCGCGACAGCACGCTGCACAAAATGAGTAAAGAAGCCTGGCACGCGGTGATCGACACCAACCTAAGCTCCTGCTTCAACCTGTGCCATGCCGTGATTGAACAAATGCGCGAGAACAATTTCGGCCGTATCGTCAACATAGGCTCCATCAATGGCCAAGCCGGTCAGTACGGCCAAGTGAACTACGCCGCTGCCAAATCCGGCATCCACGGCTTCACCAAAGCCCTCGCCCAAGAAGGCGCTAACAAAGGCATTACTGTAAACGCTATAGCGCCGGGCTACATAGCCACCGATATGGTGCGCGCTGTACCAGAAAAAGTCCTGGAAAAAATCGTAGCTAAGATTCCCGTCGGCCGTTTGGGTGAGGCGGATGAAATCGCTCGCGGTGTGGAATTTTTAGTGGCCGATGAATCAGGTTTTATCACTGGCTCAACCCTGTCCATAAACGGCGGCCAGCACATGTACTAAGGACTAGATACGACTCTTAAAGTCACAGCCCCAAAAAAATTGCCCCTGAAGGGGCAATTTTTTTGATTGTCGAATAGTTTTAAGCGCGTTGCCTTGGTGTAAACAACACTGGTTTGAAATCACAATTAACCCGTAACCCGTAACCCGTAACCCGGCACTCAATGCCGCCGGGTTAATAACTCCCTACCACAAACGCGCACAACTATTTTACTTAGTGTTTAGTGATTGCGCTCAGCCATAATCGAGCGAATTACACTTTCAACCGTCGCATCATCACCTGCCACCCGAGTCGATTTTTCTTCAGTCGCGGGCGCTTTAACGGCGGGGGGTTTTTCTGCTGGTTTTACGGGGCTTTTTACTTCCACTGTTTTTTCGGCTTCAACTGATTTTTTGGCGTCAGCAGGCTTTTTAGATTCAGCAGGTTTCGCATCAGCCACTTTGGCTGCAGGCTTAGCAGCAGGTTTTGCCGCTGGCTTTTTGGTGGCCAAGGCCGGTGCAGGTGCTGGCTTAGCAGCAGGCACCTTGGCCGCTTCGGCAGCAGGTTTAATTTTGGCGGTCTCAATAGGCTTTAGGGCTGAGGCAACAGCCGCTTCCACCGAAGGCATGTGTTTGGTCACCTCCGCCATGGCACTGCCCAACAGGCTCTCTTGCACCAAATCACTCAGCTTGGTTTGTGTCGCGGTGAAATAATCGGCGGCCTCTTGGCTGGCTTGGTTGAGTTTTTGATTCACCCCCTCCCAATAAGCCTTGTGCAAATCCCAGTAATTGCCGTCTTTTTCCGCCAACACTTTCTGGGTGAAGGAAATACTGTCGTTGATGATTTCAGATACCAGTGCCGATTGTTTGTTGGCCAGCGCCTCAAAAGCGGTTTGATTAAGGCTCACCAAATCCTGCAGTGGTTTGAACAATGTTCCAGCTTGATCCAGAAATTGTTGGTACATGGAGCATCTCCTCGTGATTAACGGTACGAAACTTACGTCTTAACTGCTACAGCTGCCGAATTACAACTTTTTTACAGACACATCCAAGCGTGCACCGGACCAATCCCTAAGGGGTAATTTATAAGCCATGATCAGTCAAAAGACAAAAAAAAAGCCCAGCTAGGCCAGGCTTTTTCAGATGATTTTGGAACTACTGCACCGTGGCGGCGCTTTTAATCACCTTGCCAACAGACTCACTAGTGGTAGTGAACGTCTGGTAAGCATCGGTAGAGGCTGCCACCCACTTAGCTTGCAGGCCCTCAAGGTACGACTTCTGAGTTTGGTAAATGCCAGAATAATCTTTCTGGGCGCTCAGAGTTTTAGCAAAGGCCACGCTGTCATTGACCAATTCGCTGATGAAGATTTTTTGCTTCTCGGCTGCTTCTTCGGCAATTTTAGCGTTCAGAGTCAGCAGTTCGCTAAAGGGCTTCAGTGCAGTTTGTGCTTGCTCAAAAAATTTCTCGTACATGGTTATCTCCTCAGTGGATAGTTAGCAGAACCTTTGTACCACAAGTTGCTGCATTGCAGAATACAACTGAAGTCTACTTGCCGATTCCCTGAGCGTCAAGCTCTTTTTGCTGCGACGCAATAAAATTATTCCTTATCCTTAGGCTCGTTAGCAGATTTGCCCATGGGGTTGGCAAAGCTGCGCCACACACTCATGTTTTGCTCCATAAGTTGGTTAAATACATTTAACGGCGAGGCCTTATCGAGCAAGTCGTGCATCACACTTTGCATAGCCTCCTGGCGATCTAAAAAGGTCGCCACACTCTGCTCTAGGTACTGGCTCATAAAACCCTGCAGATCGCTGCCATAAAACCGGATCAACTGCTTAAGTACCGTTTGCGTCAAAAGCGCCTGCCCCTCATTGCCTTCTTGCTCGGTAATAATCTGCAACAAAATACTCTTGGTGAGATTCTCGTCGGTTTTTGAATCCACCACTTGGAATTCTTGCCCCGTCATCACCAGCAGTTTAATTGCCTCGAGGTTGATGTACTGGCTCTTGGAGGTGTCGTACAACCGCCGATTGGGATATTTTTTAATGGTGATCATGGGTGTTACCTCAATTCAAGTCCAATGAGTATAGCCAGGGCTGAACTGCCCAGGCCGCATCCGCGTGATTTTTCCCGGCCAGCATCCGCTCTAAATTGTCTCCAAACGACGCTTGACGTAGTCCCCCGGCGCAGATGGATTATCCGCTGCATACACAGGTGCCACCGCACGGGTAGCCGAGCAATTAGCCCGCAGCCAGGCATCCCAATCCAGCCACCAGGAACCGGGTTTTTCCTGCGCCTGGGCAAACCATTGGTCCGCTTGTTTGGGCAGATGTTCGGCCACCCAGTGGGGGTATTTTCCCGTGGCGGCAGGGTTGATAACACCCGCCACATGGCCCGATTCAGTCAACACAAAACGCGCTGCGCCACCTAATAATTTGGCGCTTTTATAAGCCGCGTGCCACAGCACTATGTGGTCAGCCCGCGCAGCCAAACAATAACTGGGGGTTTCAATTAGGCTTAGGTCAACCGGCTGGCCGCCGATGGTTAATGCACCGGGTTCTTTAAGCCTATCCTCAACGTACATATTATTAAGGTAATAGAGGTACGCCTTGGCAGGAAGATTGGTTGAGTCGCTATTCCAATACAAAATATCGAAGGGCATTGGGTCTTTGCCCTTGAGGTAGTTCTCAATAAAAAACGACCAGAATAAATTGTTTTCCCGTAACAAACTAAAACTCAATGCCAACACGCGGCCATCCATATAGCCCTTAGACGTCACGTTCTGCTCCAACAAAGGCAGCAAGGTGCCTGAAATATAAGCCCCCACTTCCCCCGGTTCTGAAAAATCAAACAGTGTGGTTAAAAAGGTACAGGAGCTAATGCGTTTATCATTTAAGGCCGTTAAATAACTTTGGGTGATGCCCAATAAAGTGCCGCCGACACAGTAACCCGCCGCCTGCACCTGCTCGGCGCCGGTAATGTCAATTACTTGGTCTAGGGCGGCTAAAACTCCCTCCGTCATATAGTCGCCAAATTCAGTATCGGCGTAGGTTTCATCCGGGTTGACCCAGGAAATCATAAAGACTTCGTAACCGCGCTCCACCAGCCATTTAACCAAGGATTTACGCGCGTCCAAATCGAGGATGTAATACTTATTAATAAACGGCGGCACAATTAATAAGGGAGTGGCCACCACTTCGCTGCCAGCGGGGAAATATCGAATTAATTCGATTAAGCGGTTTTTAAACACTACTTCACCTGGCGTGTAGGCCAGGGTTTCCCCGAGGGTAAAAGCGTTAATATCCACTTGGGTAATTTTAAAGGCTTCACTGGGGCTGTTTTCCAGGTCGCGCATGAAATTATCAATGCCCCGGGCCAAACACTCACCTTCAGTTTTTAATATTTCCCGGCAGACTTCTGGATTGGTAAATACATAATTACTCGGCGCCATGGAGTTAACCAACTGACGAGTGTAAAAACGCACCTGCTCGCCCATTTTACCGTCTTCAAACTCCAGGGATTCCACCATTTGGCTGACATATTCGGCATTGAGCAAATAAGCCTGCTTGATGTAATTAAATACCGGGTTGCCTTCCCAATCGCCATCGGCGAAGCGTTTGTCGGACTTTTCCTCCTGCACCAAGGGCTCGAGCATTTCGCCCATAAAAATGCGGCTAGCGTTTTGCCACAGCAATTGTTGTTTTTGCAAAAAATCAAATTGTTGTTGCAGGAATAATTTGGTGTCTAATTTAACGCCGGAGGAGAGTACATCGGCGAGTTTTTCAGTTTGGGAAAACGGGTTAATTTCCGCCTTTACCTGGCTGGATAAAACACGCTTGGTCACCTCGCCGATCATGTCGTTAAACACGTGATTAAACTTGGTGAGGTAGCCGAGTATTTCGAGTTTTTCTTCTTGTTTCATAAGCCTGCTTCTAAGGGTGGCAGCGGAGGGGGC
>DAOQGS010000251.1:0-5606 GCA_035338675.1 Cellvibrionaceae bacterium | reverse complement strand
GTTCGGCAAAGTTACCCATTAGACCGCCTTGATAGGCATCCTGCAAACCATCAAGGAACATGTGGTCCAGCAGTTCACCGTGGCCTAAGCGGTAACCGCTGCGCGCTTTGGTGAGCATGTAAGGTGCCAGCGACATATTTTCCATGCCGCCTGCAACGACTACTTTATTGCTGCCAGCCAGTAGAGAATCCCGCGCCATCATCACGGTCTTCATACCCGAGCCACAGACTTTGTTTACTGTGCTGGTAGGGACAGACTTAGCGATGCCGGCAGCTAAACTCGCCTGGCGCGCTGGCGCTTGGCCAATACCTGCGGGTAAAACACAGCCCATCAGCACTTCGGTGACTTCTGCGGGGGAAATATTGGCATCTTCAAGGGCACCTTTGATTGCTGCACCACCGAGCTGGGGTGCTGGCAGTTCACCAAATACGCCCTGCATACCACCCATGGCGGTTCTAGCAATACCGAGTACAACAACTGATTCAGTCATGAAGGTTTTCCTCTTTCAGGTTCAATCAATGGATGGTAATGAATCTACGATCTGTGGAATGGATAACTCTGCATGCGCATAGAATTGCAACTTCAGGTGCGCACGCGGATTGTTTTAAGGGTTCTTAAGCCAAAACAAACCCACAATGTTAACTAACGCACATGGTGTGCGGTATGGATAATTATGGCAAGTAGAAGTTTGACTCAACTGGGGATTTTTGCGGAGGTAATAAAGGCAAGCTGAATTAAATAAGCATCGCTTGATGCCCTGTGCCGCTGCTCGTTGTGTTGTTCACGCAGTTTTCTCAGCGTCAGATCCCAGCACTCATGTTGCCTGGGTGTCTGAATGCCCTCAATTGGCGAGAGGGTAAAACTCGGCCACTTGCCCAGCGCTTGAAACAGAGTGTTCAACCAGAATTGATCGGCTACCCATCCATCGGAAAAAACTCGCTTGCCAGCTAGCAACTGATTGAGTTCATCGGCAACCAAAGCGGCGGGTTTACCATGGCTTGCCAGATAGGCGCGGCTGATGCCGTGCATGTTAAATGCACCTTCATCCCAGGCCGTCCACTCTGGCAGGGGTTTAATTAGGCTGCAGTAGCGCTGGCCATTGTCGTCGATAAAACCAATTTCAATGGGATAACTGCCACTGCCAAAGCCAGATGCCTCAATGTCGATGATAATGGGAATCACAAAATGGGTGCATCCATAGGGTCTTAATTTCCTAACGCCGATTAGGTGTATGCCCCAGACTGGGGTAGCCGTAAGTCTATTTTACAACGCGTAAACTCGGCTTCTTGTCGGGCGAAGAACCAGAGGATTTAGGTGGTACAGGTTCAGACGGTGGCGGCTCTGCCTCGCGCTCAAACATCATACCCTTGCCGTTTTCCCGCGCATAAATACCTAACACTGCAAAACAAGGAACATAAATGTCCGTTGAAACACCGCCAAAACGGGCGGAAAAGACAATGGCTTCATTGGAGAGGTTGATTGCGTCTACAGCGCGCGGGGCAATATTAAGAATAATTTGCCCATCTTTATTGACATACTGCTGGGGCACTTGAACGCTTGGGCTGAGGGCATCGACGGCTAAATAGGGGGTCAGGTTATTATCCAAAATCCATTCGTACAGAGCCCGGATCAGGTAAGGCTTACTAGAGGTCATGGACATAAACGTAAACACCTGCTTCAACTATTTAAGCGCACACAAGTAAGGCCTGGGTGCCGCATGATGGAAAGAACAAAGTCTAGTGAAACCACTCAGCCTAGCGCAACCTTGCAGTTGTGTCAGCGGTGAGAGTTAACAAGGCTCAACTGATTTAGCTCGGTGTATTCAAATCGAGCCTAAACAGCCTGCTATCAAGCCAAAGAGCTATAGGTTTATTGTTATTAGCCAAAAAACAAGGCCGGGGGAACACCCCCGGCCTATACCACTTAGTGCACGTCTTTCCAATACTCGCGGTTGAGTAGCAACACACAGATGAAAAACACAGAAAGAAACGCTAACACATACCAGCCGATATGTTCGCGCTTGGCAGCGCCCGGCTCGGCCAGGTAACTCATAAAGTTCACCAGATCTTCGACGGCTTCGGTGTATTCAGCCGGTGTCATGGAGCCCTTAACCTTGCCCACTTCTAACTTGCCACACTCAATCATCTTAGGCTCGCCAAGTTTATCGCGCTCGGTTTTGCCGTGAATATCGCGGTGGGGCCCGGTGGCGCATTCGGGCAGGCCCTGCAACTCGATAAGAACATGGGGCATACCTACGTTCGGGAAAACCTTGTTGTTAACACCGGTAGGGCGAGTATCGTCCCTGTAAAAGCTGCGCAGATAGGTAAATACCCACTCCGGGCTGCGGGCGCGGGTCTCAAGGCTTAAGTCCGGCGGCGTGGCGCCGAACCAGGCTTTAGATTTTTTCGGCGCCATGGCAATCCCCATGGTTTCACCAATTTTTTGATCGCCAAAGATTAAATTCTCGGCCACCAGTTTTTCGGGGATTTCCAAATCCTCTGCAACGCGGGAAAAGCGCGAAAAATTCGCCGAGTGACAGCCCATGCAATAGTTAACGAAGTATTTTGCACCGCGCTGCAAGGAGGCTTTATCGTCAAAGTTGGGTTCAAAATGGTCGCAGGCCACAGTACCGCAGTGCCCCAGTTGCTCATTGGCAACCGCTTTAATGGGCGCCACCACTAAGACGATGAACAGCAACAAACCACCCAACACCCAGTGTTTGCCCAGGCCTTTTGCCTGCACGCGGTCGGGCACTGGCAAGGTTTTTTCACGCTTGGTCCAAAACGGCATGCCAATAAAATAGAGGAAATATACAACTGTGCAGATTTGTGCCAATGCCGTACGCGCTTCGTTAGCTGGTTTAACACCCAGGTAACCCAAAATAACAAAGGATGCAGCGAACACGATCAGCGCAACGCGGCTGAACAAGCCTTTAAAACGAATGGATTTAACTGGGCTTTTATCCAACCAAGGCAGTACAAACAATATGGCGATGGCCGCGGCCATCACAACAAAACCCAAAAACTTAGAATTTAACGGCCCGATTTCAATCGTCACCGCACGCAACATGGCGTAGAAAGGCGTGAAATACCAAACAGGCGCAATGTGATCAGGAGTTTTTAAGCCGTTGGCAGGCTCGAAGTTCGCGTGCTCAAGGAAAAAGCCGCCCATTTCCGGCATAAAGAAAATAATGCCGCAGAAGGCGAACAGAAATACAGTGATACCCACCAGGTCGTGGACGGTGTAATAAGGGTGGAACGGTACACCGTCCAGAGGAATACCATTGGCGTCTTTTTTCTTTTTAATCTCAATGCCGTCGGGATTATTCGAGCCCACTTCGTGCAAGGCGAGAATATGCATGACAACTAAAGCCAACAACACAATCGGCAGCGCAACCACGTGCAGCGCAAAAAAGCGGTTCAGTGTGGCACCAGAAATTAAATAGTCGCCGCGAATCCACTGCACCAGGTCTTCACCCACCACAGGAATAGCACCAAACAAATTCACGATCACCTGGGCGCCCCAATAGGACATTTGCCCCCAAGGCAATACATAGCCCATGAAGGCCTCGGCCATCAAGAGCACATAGATGAACATACCGAAGATCCACACCAACTCGCGGGGAGCTTTATAGGATCCGTACATCATGCCGCGGAACATATGTAGGTAAACAACGATAAAAAAGGCAGAAGCACCGGTGGAGTGCATATAGCGCAGTACGTCGCCGTAGGGCACATCGCGCATAATATATTCAACGGATGCAAAAGCACCCTGAGCGGTTGGCTCGTAATTCATGGTCAGCCAAACACCGGTTAGCAACTGGTTGACCAGCACCAACAACGATAAAACACCGAAAAAATACCAAAAGTTAAAATTCTTAGGCGCGTAGTACTTACCCATATGGGTGTCCCAAGCGCGTTGAACCGGTAGACGTTTATCTACCCACTGCCATAGCCCCGTTAGCCAATTCATCATTTAGGCCCCTTGATCTTCGCCGATAAGAATGACCGAATCACTAAGATACTTGTGAGCGGGCACCTCTAAATTTAATGGAGCTGGTACGCCCTGAAATACGCGACCAGCCAAGTCATACATAGAACCGTGGCATTTACAGAAGAAACCACCCTGCCAAGTTTTGCCACCGCTAAGATCCACAGCGCCAACTTTGGGCTCAAATCCGGGTGCGCAGCCTAAGTGGGTGCACACACCTAACAGCACCACAATTTCTTCTTTGCCGCTGATAGCGCGACTTTCTGATTTGGCGTAGGAGGGTTGCACCGATTTAGCTGAAGTGGGGTCGCGCAATTGCGCTTCATTGACCTTTAATCCTTCTAGAGCTTCCTTAGTACGACGAACCACATAAACTGGCTTTCCGCGCCACTCAACCGTCACCATCTGACCGGGTTCAATTTTGCTGATATTGATTTCAACGGGTGCACCGGCCGCCTTTGCTTTAGCGCTTGGGGACCAGGAGCCGACAAACGGAACGGCTGCACCGACCGCGCCTACAGCACCCACGGCAGATGTCACTGCCGTTAAAACACGGCGACGCCCGCGGTTTATTTCGTCATTACTCATGACGTATATCTCCTGTGGCAAAAGGAAAAAATTGGGAAAAAAGAATGATAGGACAAATTATTAACTTCGAATTGAGTGCAAGGGTAATTACCGCCGATCAAAAAACCGCAATACTACCCTTTGAACCTAGCCAGCAACTGATTTAAATCATTCAAACACGAATCAACCGGCACCGCGAAAAGCGCGCAATGGTAATGAAAAACCCCTGTGCTTACAAGGCAACTGGGGGCTTAGGTAAAACGCACACGCAAAAAAAAGCCCGAACTGAGTTCGGGCTCCAACCAAACGATAGGATTAACGTTTGGAGTATTGAGGACGCTTGCGCGCTTTGCGCAAACCGACTTTTTTACGTTCCACTTCACGCGCATCACGCGTTACATAACCTGCAGCACGCAGGGTGGGACGCAGGGTTTCGTCGTAGGCCATCAGGGCGCGCGTCAAACCGTGGCGAATAGCGCCCGCTTGACCGAAGCTACCACCACCTTTAACAGTGATGTTGATGTCGAAGCGGTCACCCGCACCGATCAGCTCCAGTGGTTGACGCACAATCATGCGCGCCACTTCACGGCCAAAATAGTTTTCCAAAGTGCGGCCATTAATGCTCAGCGCACCGCTACCCAGCGAAAGAAATACACGCGCGGTAGAAGTTTTGCGACGACCAGTACCGTAATATTGTTCACCTGCCATTTGCAGCCTCCGTTATAGGTTGAGTTCTTTGGGCTGTTGCGCTGTGTGCGGATGAGACGCACCGGCATAGACCTTTAATTTTTTGAATACTGCACGACCCAATGGGCCTTTGGGCAGCATACCCTTAACAGCGCTTTGAATTGTGCGCTCAGGAGCTTTGTCGATCAGCTTTTCAAAGCTGATAGTGCGTAAGCCGCCTGGGTAACCGGTGTTGTGGTGATACATCTTGTCTTTCGCTTTTTTACCGGTAACCACGACTTTCTCGGCATTGATTACAACAATGTAATCGCCGGTATCCACGTGGGGGGTAAATTCAGGCTTGTGCTTACCGCGTAAACGGC
>DAOQGS010000250.1:0-5618 GCA_035338675.1 Cellvibrionaceae bacterium | reverse complement strand
ATGGCAATTTATATTTATGCGCAGCTTTTTGCCATTCACCCACTATATCCCGCATCGGCCCCATTTTTACCGCATTCCAGCGCTGATAGCGGGAATCCCACAAATCAAAATTATCGTGATGCACGGCCATAGAAACAAAATACCGCGCTCCGGCTTTTACATAGAGTTGCATCAAAGCATCAGGGTTGAATTTCTCAGCTTTCCACAGGGGGATAATATCTTTAAAGCCAGATTCAGACGGATGACCGTAATGTTTTAAATGGTGTTCATACTGAGGCGTGCCTGGAATATACATATTACGCGCATACCAATCGCCCGCCCTGGGCACCGCCTGGGGCCCCCAATGGGCCCAAATACCGAATTTAGCATCGGCAAACCATTGGGGTGTTTGGTAGGTTTTAAGTGATTGAACTGAGCGGGAGAATGGCCCGTTAACGGCCGGGGTTTGGTGATTGAAATTACTCAGTGTAGTGCCTTCGGCGTGCGCAGATGCATGCGATGCCTGCAGGGCAAAGCCTATGGTTATTGGGAATAAATATAAATGTAACAATTTCATGCTCGTATGCCTAATTATTATTGTTCGGTGTTCTATCACACTATATTAATTAAACGCTAAATGATTTAAGCAGCTTCTGATTAAGGCTGCCGGAGGGGATAGGTTGCAGCTGTCCCGAACAAGGGAGGTAAGCCCGCTGATGACCGAAGGGGGCATAGCTCGGTGCGTTTTCAAGATTATCCTGCATTAGGCCTGAATTGGAGCATCCTTGGGCGCGCTTAGAAATAGCCTTGACGCTTAAACAGATTTAATTCGTCCCCTTCTGTGATCGACCTCTTAAGTGGGTGCAAAACAGTCTAAAGATTCTCGGCTGATGTGGCCTGTCAGGGCTCATTCGACTATAATGCGCCGTTTTTTTTGATCAGCTAAATTAGTCTCTTCAAGCCATAGGAGCTGGAATAGGGCTGGTGCGGTTTGGCCCCTCAAAGCCGATCATGCCGCGTTATAGCGGGAAGTTTTTTTGATTGTTGTTAAACGGAGTGTCGTATGAAGAAATTACTGTGGTCAATTTTAGTGTTATCGCTTGCCGCCTGCGGCAGTAAAGGTGGTGGAGGGCAAAGCAGTCCCTCTGGTTCTTCCTCGAGTTCGTCTTCGAGCTCATCCAGTTCATCGTCGAGCTCATCCAGTTCATCATCGAGCTCATCCAGTTCATCATCTAGTTCTTCAAGTTCCTCATCTAGTTCGTCTTCCAGCTCATCCAGTAGCTCTTCAAGCGGCAGCCCATTACCATTTATAACCCTGTTGGAAAGTTACGCCGTCGATGAGAATAGCCCATTTAAATTGCCCATTACCGTTACGGGCGTAGGGCCGTTTAAGTACCAATTGGTTTATTCGCCAGATGTTGCGTTATTCAAACTCGATACTGTAACAGGGGTAATTACCAGTAAAACCCCATTTGATTTTGAAACACCTCAAAGTGCCGAAGGGACGAATATCTATTCTATTTCTATAGTGGTAACGGATAGTAAAAAGCAGTCTGTGACAAAAGACATTAGCATCAGTGTAAATAACGTAGATGAACATGAACTGGTGGTGGACTTCCCCATTAATGGTGCGAATATGGGGGCGGCTGCAAATAAAGTGCACGTACGAGGGCATATTACTGAGAGCGGGAAGACGCTCATGCAAATTCCTTCTCATCTCTCAGTGGTAGTTAATGGCGTATTGGCTAGCATTGACCCTGCACGTCCATCTATGTGGCTTGCGGAAGTACCTATCGTTGAACCCGTCAATGATATTTCTGTTCAGCTAAAAAATGGTGTTGAAATTGAACAAGAAAAATCCTTGAAGCTTGCCAATAATCCTCTTATGGGTGAACGAATCGCTGATGGTGTGCACGATTATTACATTGGTGCGGACTTGTCCAGGAAAAAAATCTATAAACGGTCATTCGATGATGCGAATAATTATTCTCTGATCCTTTCTTCTTCTAAAGAGGGTTATGAAGACTGCGATCAATTTGGCGGATTTTCATTAAGTAAGACTGGTAAATATTTTTCTGCAATTTGCACCGCTTCAGCACGGGAATTGGGTTCAATTGTTTATTGTAATTTAGATAGCGGCTCCTGTAAAAAAGGCGGGCTAGCCTATGCTGGTTACCCTGCGCGCGTTAACTGGGCTGACGACAGACATCTACTATACGCTATCTCGGATACTGAAATCGGGTTGTTAGATACGCTTGCTGGGGTGTCAAAAAAATTAGTATTTGAAACAGGGTATAGCTTTAAATATTCAACTCCTATTGATGTTGATCAAGGCCAGGTCAACCTTTTTCTGGAAAAAAGAGAGAATAATATTGGCGGCCCAGATTATTATTCCTTTCCACTCAAGACTCATATAGATAATCCTGAACTGGAACAAACCGTTCAGTTTACTTCGATTTCTGCCCGCCCTACCTCAAGTTGGAATTTTTTCAGCTTCAATGGTCATTTTTACTCACCGACTACAAACGGGCTATATGTCACAAGCCAAACGGATGGCTCAACTTCTTTTTTAAAGATTGATAAGTTTAGAACTGATACCCAGTATTCATCTAACTTAGTCCATGCCGCAAATGGGCTATTAGTATTTGACCAAAATGGTGCGTTATTTTCCTACGATATTGCGAACAATAAGACAAAAGATCTTGACTCAAAAAAATATTTCGTTGGTCGTTTTGAGACTGACTTAAGCCCAGATTCCAAGCGCTTGGTATTATTTGACGCGATAGACCGACGGTTTGCATTTTATGATCTAGAGGCTGGAGCAGCGCTCAATTATGACGCGGTGGATCAGCCAGCAAGTGAAAATGGCAACACATTCGGCAGCACTGCTGTTGATTGGCAAAATAAATTGATATACCGCGCGCTGACAGGTGAATGGGGGGGTGTTGTGCCGTCACCCCTAACGCCCCTTATTGTCAGTTATGACGCAGTTACTAAGGCTTATAAAACGATCTTAACGTCAGCTCAGTTGGCGGTACAGATGAATCGCTCATTCGAGCGGCTGAGCCCTCGACGAATAGCCTTTAAGGCGGCCACCCAGGAATTAGTAATTCACCTCCTTTTGTTTAGTGGCTCTGGCTCAGAGCAGTTGATATGCTCGTTAAATGTTAAAACACGCGAAGTCAAAACCTTGGCTGTATTTCCATTGGCGAATCAGACCGGTAGTGTAGATTTTGCGGAGATATTTATGTCGCGGCTTAATCCAGCGTTAAATGGCATCGCATTCGCTCACTGGGGTTATTTAGATGATAAAGGTGGCGGGGTTGAGTGGTTTAATTTTGATGGCGCTCGTACCGATTTATTGCCTCCTCAACAACCCTATTATTTAACTACGCGGGGAGTAATGAGCCCAGTGGGTGATCGTTATTACGGTATTGGATTTAAACGCCTCGCAGGCCCAAGCTCTACCAATACGAGTAACGGAGAATTGTTTTATATCGACATGGCCACTAAAAATAGAACAGTGCTAGCCTCGGAGTCGCAAGGCTTAGGGCTTACGCCTCCTTGGCTTGAACCGGTATACGATGAAAACCGTGATCTTTTGATTGATTTTGCAGCGCCTAATTTATGGGTTTTCGATACAGTTACAGGGGATCGAGTCGTAAAACCTGTTGAGCTTCCCGCCAGCAATTGATAAATATTATTGGCACTGCAAGGATGCTGTGCGGCTGCACTATAGGGTCTGTAATTTTGCGTGAACGCCTGTATTTTGCTGTTGTTTCGGGGGAAAGCTTATTAACCCGGCGTTAAATACCGCTGGGTTAATACATTAGGCTAACGGGATGGGTGAGTGCCCTTATGACTTTAGTCGCAAGTGTTCCTCCCTATGTTAAATGCAAGAATTCGGTGGCACATGGCATTAATTCGGCGGCTCGTAAAAATTAATTGCCTAGCCACATAATTTCCTATTTATTCGTCCTAAAAATAGGCACCCGCCGATTATATTGCCAGGGCCGCTCTGCCTTAGCGCTCATGACAATGCAAACGATTTCACAAGCCTGAGCAAAGCCCCCCAATCTCCGCCCCAAAGGCCTTTTATTTCTCGCTCCGTCCTGTATCTTATATCTGATAGTTTTTTGCACTATAAGTCGGAGTGAATCAATAATGCTTAAGTTTTTGCGTGTGGCCCTGGCGGCTGCACTGCTGTCGGGCTGTTCTGGCGACCCTGCCAATAGCTCCAGTTCTTCATCTGGCTCGTCTTCCAGCTCAGCGGGTAAGACCAGCTCCAGTTCATCATCGGGTAAAACCAGCTCATCCAGCTCAACTAGTAGTACTTCCAGTTCAAGCAGCTCATCCAGCTCCAGTAGCTCCTCGGGTCGAGCGTCCAGTTCGAGTAGTTCCAGCAGTTCAACAAGCTCCGGCGGTGGCGATGCGGCGCGGGGTTTAAGCCTGTATAACGCCCAGTGCAAAAATTGCCATACGGGCTCCAGCGCTGTGGGCGTGATGCGTTATTCGGCGATAAGCCAATTGGCTGGGGTGATTGATAGCACCATGCCTAAGGGCAACCCAGATGCGTGTAATACTCAGTGTGCCCAGGATATCAGCGCTTATTTATGGACCTTGCGCACGAGCAGTTCTAGCTCGTCTTCCTCATCAAGTTCGTCCAGCAGCTCAAGCAATTCATCCAGTGGCAATTTTGTGGCCGGGCAGGTGTGTGGTGATCGCCTTATTTATGGGGCGCGCCAATTAAAATTGCTCACCCGCGATGAATATCAAAAATCTGTACAGGATTTATTGGGTGTGACTGATGATGTGCGCGGGGATATTCCTGCCGATGCCAAGGTGCATGGTTTTTTTAATAATTTACAGTCGTCGGTGACGGAAACCCACGCCGACGCCTATTTATTTGTAGCAGAAAAGGTAGCAAATTTTGCCGCTAGCCAAAATTTTAAAACCCTGCCCAGTTGCGCAGATTTAACTGAAGCCGCCTGCGGTGCTAAATTCGCCGATGAATTTGCGCCTAAGGTATTCCGCCGTCCACTCACCGCCATTGAGCGCGCAGCAGTGGTCAAAATTTTTGATGCAAAATATTCCGGTGGCGATATTAAGGTTGCTCAGTCGTTGGGTATTCAAGCCTTATTAACTGCACCTGGCTTTTTATACCGCTCTGAACTCGGTGAGCCAGTGATGCGCCATGCCGCCGACGGCAATCAGTATGTTGCCGGTACACCGGTGGAAACAACAGCCGGGCCGAATTTCTCCGGCAAGGTTTATGGTGAGGCACAAACCGACGGCAGTTGGATGATCCGCATGCGCGATGGCCAAACGCCTTATATTGAGCAGCATATGAAGTTTTACCCGGCAGGCACCTTAATTCAGGTGACTTTGCGGGGGCAGGCGGCGGGGGATGTAACACCAAAATTAGAGCTGCGCACCGGTGGCACCACACAAATTACTGAGGATATTAATTTTAGTGAATACCGCACGCTTAAATATTATGTGAGCAAATTAGATAATACCCAAGCGCTGCGCTTTGAATTAAAAAATGGCGGCGCCGTGGCTGGCGTAGACCGTGTGGTGTATATCAAATCCGTTTCCGTATCGCCCGCCACTTTAATGCCGGGTGCTGCCGATAAAGA
>DAOQGS010000249.1:0-5629 GCA_035338675.1 Cellvibrionaceae bacterium | reverse complement strand
AAATGCTGGGGCTTGCTGCACATAAAGTGCTTAGGCCAAGGCAAAAAACGAATGTAAGTGGCGATAATTTAATGGATATCATGGAGGGCTCAGTGCGGACAAAAGATGGCTAAATGCAGATAAAATAGGTTTGGGATCAAAAATTTCGCGCTGATTAAAGCTAACGGCACAGTTCAAAAGCCTGGGTGTGGGTCTTCAACATGTTGCTAAATGCAGAGCTTAAAATGCTAAAAATCTGCACATCCCTGCGCAGGATTAGAGTGTAATACTTAGCCTAGGATTTTAAGCCTATATAGGTTTTTAAATCCGCCAGAGTAACCACACCTGGGCCGTGCAGCGCTGCAATTTGTGCTACGTCCAGTTTCTGGCTTTGAATTAACTCATAGAGGTTTTGTGAATAGGGATTAACGTTAGCGGGTACCGGCACACCTTGGGCTAGCGGTGTGTAAGCATCCGCCTCGATGAGGATTTTTTCATTGGGTAAATAGATAAAGGCAAAGGCATCGTTGTGGCTATTGCCTGTCAGAGGATATAGCTCGATTTTACGCGTGCTATCACCCAGGGTGTGTTTAGCGCTAAAGGTAGCAAACTTGGGTGTTTTCTTCGATTGGGCTAATTTGTCGGGGTTAAGGCTGTGTGGTTGCTGCCAAATTTTTTGATAATAGGCTTGGTTATCCTTGTGGGTGACTATAGTGGCTCCGGCATCAACAAAGGTGCGCACACCGCCTAGGTGATCAAAATGTGCATGGGTATTAATTAGGTATTTAATGGGTTTGGTGGGTAGGATTTCTTTAACCTTGGCAATAACCGCCAATGAGCGCGCTTCATGCTGTGGCGCTTCCACTAATACCACATGATCTGCTTGTTCGATAGCAACGCTGTGGTGTGTGCCGCCGGTTAAATAATAAACCCCTTCGGCCAACTTGGTTGAGGTAACCGTAATTGCAGGCGGTGCTGCAGTAACTTCGGCAGGCACTGCAATACTGACATTGCCATTTGGCTGCACCTCGCTAACGCTAATATCTAAAATAGGATGGCCGCCCAGTTTACGGCTGATGCGCGCCGGAAATTGCACACCTGAGCGCTCTTGATAATCTGCAAAGGTGGTTTCGTACAGTGTGTCACCGAGCACAGGATTGTCGATCCAGGTTTGCACGCTCTCCACCAGGTTTTTATCGTTAATAATGCCTTTATATTGATATTTTTTATCCAGCGTGAAATTTACTTCAATGCCATTTTTGGTGGGTTTGCTGGTGGCATTATTGGCGAGGGCGGCGCGAATAAAACCCTGTGGAGTGGAAATAATTTCCGCTTTACGCTCTTCGAGTGCGGCAGGTTGTGCCGTGGCAGCCGGTGCATTATTCGCAGGTGGTGTTGTGGCGAGGTTCCAGGCGATGGTATCGCTGATGTATTGATCCGCTTTTTGCTCAGTGGGCGCAGGGCGATTGCGGCCGGGCTCGAAGGATTGTTTGCGCGTAATTTGCACTCGGCCAGCAGTTTTCTCAAAATTAATATCAGCTTGATAACTGCTGACGTCAAATTTGGGCCAGGCTAAAGTAGGTGCCGGTGCTTGGCCAAATTGATACCAGGCGCCCGTGCCCTTAAAGGTTAGTGAAGTTGTGGCTTTAGCTTTAAGTGTTGCATCGGCCTGTTGCAGGCTCGCCGCCTGTACGGCAAGTGGTAGGGCTAGGGCGGTAAAAGCCAGGGCATGGAAAAAGGATATGGGTTTGTTCATGGTCTACCTGTTTAAGTGAGTTATAAAATATTGAGAGAGTTATAAAATGTCCGGTGGGCTGCAACCTTTGCGCAGAGTCAGGCGATGCATCTGCAAAAAACAGGTATAGCAACACTTGTTCCAGTAGAGTGGTTGAAATTATGTTTAAAAATTCGCTGATGCGGGCAATAAATAGCCTTTTTCTGCATTAAATCGCACAGCTAATTTTCGGAGTGTTTGATTCTGAGCACTTTGTGCAGATTCCTGCGGCTGTTACGGCAAGTAATTATTGATCCGGCGAAGAAGGGGGCTTAGGCCCCCTGTGGCAGAGTTAAAAATGGGAGTCGAACACGAGACCGGCCCAACGTCTGTGTATATAGGGTGTGTAGGTGGTCCATGCAACTTCGTGAGGATGTTCATCCAACACATTTTTCACCACTAGGCTAACGTCGTATTTACCGTCCTTACTGGCAAAACCGAGGGATGTATCGGTAATCGAATAGCCATCTATATCCGCGTATTTTGAAAATGTATCGCCGCTATTAAAATCGCTAGTGTAGGAGGTATTAAAACTCGTGTGAAATTCCGCCTGCAAAAATGGAATGCGGTATTCTGCACCCACATTAAAAGTAACCAGGGCCGCGCCGGGCAAAAGCTCGTTGGATTTATCAATAAATGGCTCTTTTAAATAGGCCAGTTCATCCGGCTTGGGTGAGTTAGTAAATTCCCCGTAGCGGGCATCGTTATAGGCGCCGCTAAAACGGATTGTAGTATGAGGTACACCTGTATAGGCGCCATCCACTTCCAAGCCTTGTACCGTAACCTTAGGCACATTGCCCTGAGAGGTGATATAAACAGTGGCGGCATTCTGGGCATTTTTTAATGCATCACCGGTAAGATTAGGATCTAAATTGTCTAGGGCGCTTTGGGTGGCAAAGGTATCCACGGTGCGAATCGCCTGCTGATAATCGTCAATATTTAAGCGAAAAATATCGGCGTTCAGTGTTAGGGTTTCATTGAATAAAAAGGTTTTTACCCCCAGCTCAAATGCATTGGTGGTTTCAGCTTTTACCGGTGAAGGCACACCGGTAATATTAAAAGCGGTGCCGGGTTTTTCCCCGTGTTGCCAGGTGACATAACCGGTGATTTGCTCATTAAATTTATAGCGCTGGCTTAAATTGGAGGTGACTAAATTATCTTCGTAACTACTTTTTACGTTGGGAATGAGCTGGCCAATTTGGGTGTTGCGCAGTGCTTTGGCGGCTGCAATTTGGCTCTTTTGCGCGGCGGTGAGGCTATTGTAGGCAGAGCCGGGCGTGTTGGCGTTAATTGCAGCACCATAATAGCGATTGGCTGCTTGATCCGCTAACTGTAATTGCGCGGCTGTGTTGTCGTTGATTAAAACTTGGATTTTTTTATTGGTGGCTGGGTCGAGCTGGTATTCTAGCCTGCCCAGTGAGCCCACGGGGATGGCGGGCGCATTGCCACTGGCGGCAACAGCGGTTGTTGTAGAAGCAAACCCGCCTAAATTAAACGTATTGATTTTCACCGGGTTTAACCAGTTTGCTGCGCCGTAATTTACCAGTACTAGGGCATCTTCGGTGGTGCGATCCTCGCGGCCTAGGCGCAAACCTGCAGTTAAAGTCGCCGCCTCAGACCAGTGCCAATCTATTTGGCCAAATACGGCTTGGCTTTTGGTTTCAACCCAAATATCGCCTTTTCTAAATACATCCTCCAGTGAGTCTTTTAGCAGCGCTAAACCGGCGCCGCGGTTAACACCAGCATTGCGATCCAAGGTATTGTATTGGCCGGTATTCGCAAACCAAGCACCGGCATCGCTGCCCCAACTGGTACGGCTTTGTACATCAGTGTCAGACTTATACAAAAAAATACCAGCGGTGTAATCCAGTGTGCGGCCAGGAGTTGAGGCGATACGAAATTCTTGGCTGTACTGATGGAAATCGACACTGCCGCCGCCGTGTTTACTGATATCAAACGACGTGCCTTCATCATTGTGGGCATCAAAATAAAAAGACCGCCAGGCGCTAATAGAAGTGAGTTTAAAATCGTCGCGCAACCAACTGACTTCCCCCGACCAGCCGCCGGTTGATAAATACTGGCCCTGTTGCTCATTAAAATGAATATTGGGATTGTCGTCTGTGCCTACATATTCGGCATTGTAGTCATAATTGTGGCCCGGATTTTCAGGGCTTGGCCGATTGGTGAACCAAGGCCGACCTGGATTCCATTGCTCTTTTTTAATTGTACTATTTGGGTTCGTAGGGTCAGCGCTTACTAGTGACTTATAGCCGTACAATTTTGCCCGCGGTGTGGTGCCATTGGGATCGGTTGGGCTGGGTTGAACACCGGTATAGTTGCCCGCAACATAATCGGCAAAAGAAAAGCCTTCATAATATTCTGGCTGGTCCTTGCGTATGGTGAGGCCATTTTCCAGCTGGGGTGCCTTGGGCTGCCGGTCGTAACTAACCCGCACGCTCAACTCTTCGCTGGGGGTTAACAATAATTGTATGCGCCCCGCAGCTCGGTTTTTATTGTATTGAGTATTATTGGTGTCATAACCAAAAGTATTGCGAAAATATCCCTCGCCTTTATCAACAATCAGCGCTCCGCGCCAGGCGAGCAAATCATCAATAATCGGCCCACCACTGGCGGCGCGCACCACAAGGGTATCCCAAGAGCCATAGGCGATGGAAAAATCAGAACTGGCTTTAAAACTCGGCTGCTTAGTAATGACATTCACTTGCCCAGCACTGCCGCCTTTACCGCCTAGGGTGCCAGTGGGGCCCCGGTAACTCTCCACCGCTTCTATATCGTAAAAGTCAAAATTTCCTAAGGCCGTCAGGCCGAAACTTGCGCCATCTTGTATCACTAAAACACTGGGATCTTGCACTTCGTTAAATCCCCGTTTACCTATGCCGCGAATAGATAAAGACGCGCCCCGCGAATTATTCTGGTTAAAGGTGACATTGGATAATCGCTTAGAAATCGCCTGGTAATCTTGAGCAATTTCCCGATTCAGTGTTTCGCCGGTTACCACCGATATAGCCGTGGGCGTATCGTGTTTGGTTTCCAGGGTTTTAGTGTTTTTCTTAGCTTTTACCGATACCGATTGCAGTCTCACCGGTGATTTGCTGCCTTTTTTGCTTTCTTTAGTTTCAGTTACTTTATCGTCCGGTTTTTTATCGGCATCGGCTGCTTGGGCTGACCAAGCCGGGCTGCCCAAGAGCGTAAAAACGGTAGAAATTGCGGCGGTTAATAACAGGCGGTTAAAAGTGGATTGAGACTGAATTGGGTTGGCTTTCATGCTGGGCTCGCGCTGGTTGAAATTAAAATTCATTCCTCGTGAGCAATGTTTCTGCCAGATTTTTATTTGATTAAATAAAAAATATCCTGCAGTTTATAGCAGGTATTGTGTTTGTGTTGGTGCAGGCAGATGTTTTTAATTAACCTATTATTTCTGTTTTTTTTGCATGAGTGTTGTTATATGAGAAGTTAATAATTTGGCTTAGGTATGAAAGAGGCCTGTTTGCCTGTTGGCAATCTAACAGGCCTTGTTGACATATAAGCGGCTGGATATAAATGTGGAGAGTGGATTTTATAAGAGATGGCGTTATTGCAGAGGCTAGGGCGCTTAAGAGCTGATAGCTGTGCTGCAGGAATAATCCTAAAATTCTCAGTTATGCCTTGCTGTGACCAGCTGAGGTTTTAATCTGCAGTTTCTGTAGGTAATTAGCGCGGGTAAAATTGTCATGAGTCGGCACATTTAATTTTTGTGCCTGATGCCCAGCTACTAGCTATTAACCCGGCGGCAAAATAGATCTTCCTGATCTATTTTGCCTTCGCTCCGCTAAAACTGGCGAAAATGCGTGGATTTTCTTGTTTTAGCGGAGCTCG
>DAOQGS010000248.1:0-5636 GCA_035338675.1 Cellvibrionaceae bacterium | reverse complement strand
GTGCACGGCGGGTCAGGCGTGAAGGGCGGTGAGTTCCGTGGCGGGCAGCGGCGCCATTTTTTATTTGCGCCAAGAGGGCCGCGGCATTGGCCTGCTCAATAAAATTCGCGCCTATCACCTGCAAGATCAAGGCGCCGATACGGTGGAGGCCAACGAACATTTAGGGTTTGCCGCTGACCTGCGCGACTACTCCATGCTCGGCCCTATGTTTGCGCACCTGAATATCAAACGGGTAAAACTGCTCACCAACAACCCCAAAAAAATTAAAGCCCTCGAAGCCCTCGGCATTGAAATTGAAACCCGCCTGGCCCACGAAACCGGTCGCAATTCCCACAACCACCATTATTTGGATACCAAAAAAGATAAGCTCGGGCATATGTTGGTGGGGGAATAGTTAATTCCTCGATCTACTTATCAATACTCGCTTGGTGAAGCAACTCGCTGCAATTACCCTGT
The DNA here is from genome assembly GCA_035338675.1 of Cellvibrionaceae bacterium. Classification (GTDB taxonomy): domain Bacteria; phylum Pseudomonadota; class Gammaproteobacteria; order Pseudomonadales; family Cellvibrionaceae; genus CAMCXE01. The sequence continues at coordinate 5,180 of DAOQGS010000248.1, read as the reverse complement.
TTTATAGCTTTTTGTGTGAGATGTTAGCGCGGTAAAATTCTGCCAGCCCAGTAATGGTTGATTCTCTAGCTGTTTTTTCTGGCTGCTGTGTTGTTGGCCTCAAGGTTTTAGCCTGGATTATTGACTAGGTGTTTATTAGGCGGCACTTAATTGTGTGCGGTTTAAGACCCATAACAGAAAACAGATTGAAATAATTGTGTCGGGCCAATTTTTCAAATTACCCGGTTGAGACTTGCAAATGCCCGATCTCATTATTTTTGATGGCCTATGCCACCTATGTGCTGGCAGCGTGCAATTTATCCTCAAGCGCGAATCTAGGCCTCACTATTACTTCACCCCAGTGCAGTCGGCCACCGGTGCGCAAGTCATGCTCAAGCACGGGCTTGATCCTCTGGATGTAAAAACCTTTGTTGTGATCGAAGATGACCGTGCCTATGTGCGCTCAGACGCGGCCCTGTGCATTGCCCGCCGCCTGCGCATGCCCTGGCGCCTGTTGGTGGTGCTTCGCCTGGTACCCCGCAGAATTCGCGATTGGGGCTACGACCTGATCGCGCGCAATCGCTATCGTTGGTTCGGGCAGCGCAATCACTGTTGGCTACCGAATGAGGCATATGCTAACCGGTTCATTGAGTAATGCGGTTTAAGGCTAGTCCCGACCAGGCAAGCCAAAAAGAGCTTGGAAAAATTGTTTTTCTTTAAAAGTGTCAAATCATCACTTTGGGTGCGATTTATGACCAATATGCCATCCTTGGCAACCTAATGCCGAAATAGGCCGCACATTTAAAATAGACACCAGGGGGTACGGGTGTCACAAGTGATCGACTGGGTCTATCTAATAGCTCGCTGTAATTGATGGTGGGTTTTTATCGACTATTTTATCGGTGTGCTGAGATCGTTTATTTCTAATTTGTCAATTAGGTGCATGCCAGCGCAGAATTAATTCCTTGCTATATCGCCTGGCATGGCGTTAAATCAGTAGCTGTTGGAGACAATATTTAAGTATCCGGATGACTTATTAGCGCTGTCGGCCGTTAATGCGGTAGATACTTTAGCTTTCAATTGGTTTGCGCATCTCCAGGTCTTTTCCTAAAACCCTAAACGGCAATGGTGATAACCCTTAGGGTCATTTTAAGTTCACCCACAAAGTAGACAGTAATATGAGTAAAGGTACAGTTAAGTGGTTTAATGCAGACAAAGGTTTTGGTTTCATTACACCAGAGAATGGAAGCAAAGATTTGTTTGTTCATCACTCAGAAATTCAAGCTGGCGGTGGTTACGCCACCTTAAATGAAGGCCAGGCGGTAGAGTTTGAAGTTGGCCAAGGCCAAAAAGGCCCTTGCGCAAATAAAGTTCGCGCGGTTTAATACCACAGATACATAGTGCGGAGTGAACAGTATCTAACGCTGTAAACTCCTTTGTTTCGCCTTGCAGGCGCTCGCGTGCAAGGTATCCCTCCCCAGATCCTCGCAATTCATCTTAATCTAACTAGATTGATATTCTTCGCTAAAAAACTTTAGCTATATTTGGGTCGGCTCTCCCGCCTGTTGGCGATTCCTTTTTTCGTTTTGGCTGCATGTGTTTAACTTTCGCGGCGATACAATTTATTTGTGCATCCGTCTGCCGAGCGCAAAAATTATTTTTTCTTATTGCTGTTTGTTAAATAGAAAACGAGTTGTTGCAAAGATTAAGCGCGACATCCAAAAAGTTCACCATGCTAACTGTGCGGAAGCAATGAATACACATCGTTTCAGACCGTCAAAAAGAGGGATCTTTTTGACGAGCCTACAAGGATGTATTTACGGCGTGTCTGAAATGATGAGTATTCATAGCAGGTGCCTAGGTAGTAAAAGCCTCTGCTATTTGTATTAATGGCCAATTTAAAACCCTGGTAAAAGATGAAGTTGCTGACGAGCAGCACCAATTAGTAAGCCTATAGCTAATGGCCAGGTTTTGGTGGGCTACACACTTATGCCAACGCAAAAGAAGACGTTAAAAGCCTAGTTGCAATAGGTTTAGATGGATTAATAATCTAGCTAAGTAAAACTTTGCCGCCAATAAAAAAGCCTAACCCTTGCGGGTTAGGCTTTTGTGTTTGGTGGGCCCACCAGGACTTGAACCTGGGACCTGCCGATTATGAGTCGGACGCTCTAACCAACTGAGCTATAGGCCCTTAAAAAGACGTGTTAATTACGGTCTAAAAAAGAGGGCGCATTATAATCTGCGCCCCTGGGCATGGCTAGCCTTGCCCGCGATTAATCGTCCAAAAAGCCGCGCAGGTGATCCGAGCGAGAAGGGTGGCGCAGTTTGCGCAGGGCCTTGGCTTCGATCTGACGAATACGCTCACGGGTTACATCAAATTGTTTACCGACTTCCTCAAGGGTGTGGTCGGTATTCATATCGATACCAAAGCGCATGCGCAACACCTTGGCTTCCCGTGCAGTTAAACCCGCCAGTACCGCTTTGGTGGCTTCCATCAAGCCCTGGGTCGTCGCGGATTCGATGGGGGAAACTATGGATACGTCCTCGATAAAATCCCCTAAGTGAGAGTCTTCATCGTCACCGATGGGGGTTTCCATGGAGATGGGTTCTTTGGCAATTTTCAGTACCTTGCGCACCTTATCTTCCGGCATTTCCATGCGTACGCCCAATTCTTCCGGTGTAGGTTCGCGGCCCATTTCTTGAAGCATTTGGCGGGAAATACGATTGAGTTTGTTGATAGTCTCAATCATGTGCACCGGGATACGAATAGTGCGGGCTTGGTCGGCGATGGAGCGGGTGATCGCTTGGCGAATCCACCAGGTGGCATAGGTGGAAAATTTATAGCCGCGGCGGTATTCAAACTTATCCACCGCTTTCATCAGGCCAATATTGCCCTCTTGAATCAAATCCAAAAATTGCAGGCCGCGGTTGGTGTATTTTTTCGCGATGGAAATCACCAAACGCAGGTTGGCTTCCACCATTTCTTTTTTGGCGCGGCGGGCGCGCGCTTCGCCGATGGACATGCGGCGGTTAATTTCCTTGATGGTGGAAAGATCAAGGCCGGTGGTGTCTTCAATTTCTTTTAATTTGTTTTGTGAGGCAATGACTGTATCGCTTACGCCGCGCAACGATTCGGTGTAGTCCTTTTTCTTTTTGGTGGCGGTTGCGATCCACTCGACGTTGGTTTCATTGCCGGGGAATTCTTTAATAAAGTTTTTGCGCGGCATTTTGCCGTAGCGCACGCATTGCATCATGATGTCGCGCTCGTGGGCGCGCACTTGGTTGAGCACGTCGCGAGCGGCGTTGTAAATAGGGTCGAACTGACGCGGAGGCAATTTAAAAAACTTAAACACATCGCCTAGGGCATCCAGTTCTTTGCCAGCCGCTTTGCTTTGGCGGCCGTGTTTGCTGATGGCGGCTTTGGTTTTTTCCAGCTGCGCGCGCAAACCGTCAAAGCGCTCTTTGGCGTAAGCCGGGTCGATACCGGTATCGGCTTCCTCTTCTTCCTCCGAGACGGTTTCTTCTTCCTCTTCAAGCTCGGCGCCTACCACTTTTTCCGCCATGGGGGGCAGCTCGGCAACGGGTTCGGGCGCGATGGTTTCAACAGGGTCCAGCCAGCCGGCGATCACATCCGTCAGGCGGCGCTCACCTTTTTCAATCAGGTCGTATTCGGCGATAAGGCGCTCGGTGGTTTCCGGCCAATAGGCCAGGGCGTGCATGAGTTCGCGCAGGCCCTCTTCGATACGTTTGGCGATGGCGATTTCGCCTTCGCGGGTGAGCAGTTCCACGGTGCCCATTTCACGCATGTACATGCGCACCGGGTCGGTGGTGCGGCCCACTTCGGTTTCCACAGCGGCTAAGGCAGCGGCGGCTTCGGCGGCGGCGATTTCGTCGGTGTTACTCTCGGTGTCTTGCATCAAGAGTTCATCGGCATCCGGGGCGGTCTCGTAGACGCGGATGCCCATGTCGTTGATCATTTGAATAATGTCTTCGACCTGATCCGGGTCGGAGATGTCTTCGGGCAGGTGGTCGTTAACGTCGCCGTAGGTTAAGTAACCCTGTTCACGGCCACGATTGATCAAGTCTCTGATTCGCGATTGTTGATTTTCGCTCATTAATTTCCCGCGTCCCCGGTATGTGTGGAAGAAATAAAGCCAACTAGTATAACGGTATCTGGTGGCGCTCACCAGAAATTACAAGCGGAGGGCTTTGGTTTGTGCTGGTATTCAAATGCTAAGCCTTGCTGCTTTGGGTTTGTACAGGGGTGGCCGCGCGGCCTATTGGCGGCTTAACAGCTTGATTTTCAACAGCTCCCGCAGGCGATTTTTTTGTGCCTCATCAAGAGCGTCCAGTGGGATTGTTTGCAGTTGGGCAAGTTCAGTGCGCAGCTGCCGCTGTTGAGCTTGGGTGGCAAGTTTTTTAAAGGCATCGCGCAGTTCCTGCTCGGCATCAAAGGCAGAGAGTTTTTTGACTGCGCCTAAAAATTGATTGCTGACCATCTGGGTGAGTTCTTTTTGTGCCGTTACACCATATTCTCCCGCCCAGAAACCCATGATGCTGTGAAAGCTCTGCAATTGGTGTTGGGCGATGTTGGTGATCAACTGCTCCAGCAATTGTTCATCCGCTTCGGCAGGTTCGGCGCGCCATTGGCCATCGAGGGTTTTGGTGAGTTCCGGATGCTCCAGCAACAGCAAAATCGCCATGCGCGCAGGAGTGATTTTAATGGTTTGAAATACTGGCCGCGCCCTGCTGTTGACTAGCGGTGGCGGCTCGAATGGCTGCGGCTCCCGCTGGCTTGGGCCTTCTGTGGCGGTAAGTGGGGCGGCTGGTTTGCTGCGCACTTCTACAGGGGGGGCTGCTGGTTCTTGGGGGGTGTGAATTAATTCCTGCAGCACATCCAGGCTTAGCCCGGTGTGGCGGGATAGCTGCTGGAACATCAGCTCCCGATAAACCCCGGATGGTAAGCGGTGCAGCTGCGGAGCGGCCAATTTACTAAAACGCGCTCGGCCCTCCATGCTATGCATGTTGAGGCCTTCGGCGAGGGTGCGAAAAAAATAATCCTCCAAGGGAATAGCTTGTTCGATTTGTTGCTCGAAGCGCTCCTTGCCGATTTGCCGCACCAGGCTGTCCGGGTCCTGGCCTTCGGGTAAAAATAAAAACTTCACCTGGCGGCCATCGGTCATGCTCGGCAGAGTGTTTTC
>DAOQGS010000247.1:0-5639 GCA_035338675.1 Cellvibrionaceae bacterium | reverse complement strand
AAAAACACATCGGCAAGCCATGCCCCAAAGGGGCCGCCTGCGTTGGAGAGCACTTCATTTAGCCCGGTGGAGGACCAGCCCGGGTCTTTTTGGCTGTAGGTGCTAAGGGCCATGAGCAGAAACACACAGGCGGTGGCCAGCAGAATTAACAGGCCTTCACGCAGCATTTTGCCCGCTAGGGTGCGCGTGGCCTGCTGGGGTCGCTGTGTGGTTTCAGTCTGTCTCAAATGATTACCTTATTAAAGTGAGCTGGCGGCAGCCAATGGGCGCAGGCTCCTGATGGGTTTTTATTCTAACCTGATTTGCGCGCTAAACGCGCTGTAACGGCGCACAGGCCGGGGCGCAAAAACGATCTGGCAGCGGCAAAATATCGTACATTTTACTGCTTGAAGTCGTGGCAGATGACCATAAGTTTCTCTAGACTATGCCGCCCCCATGCACCAGAATTTATCCCCCGCAGCATCCAGCTATTTACCTCAGCTCTTCAGTTTAGGAAGCGAATATGAGTACTCCCCAGCATCACCGTTTGATTATTTTAGGCTCAGGCCCCGCCGGTTACACCGCCGCCATTTATGCCGCCCGCGCGAACCTTAAACCGGTGGTCATCACCGGTATGCAACAAGGTGGTCAACTTACCACAACCACCGAAGTGGAAAACTGGCCCGGCGGCGTGCACGACTTGCAAGGGCCGGATTTGATGGTGCAAATGCAAGAACACGCCGAGCGCTTTGAAACCCAAATCATTTTTGACCACATCAACGAAGTTGACCTGCAAAATCGCCCCTTCCGCCTAAAAGGCAGCGAAGAATACACCTGCGATGCACTGATCATCGCCACCGGCGCCTCCGCTCAATACCTGGGTTTAGAGTCGGAATCTGCCTTTCAAGGCCGCGGTGTTAGCGCCTGCGCCACCTGTGACGGGTTCTTTTACCGCGATCAAACCGTAATGGTGGTGGGCGGCGGCAATACTGCCGTGGAAGAGGCCCTGTACCTGGCCAACATCGCTAAAGAAGTTATTTTGGTACACCGCCGTGATTTCCTGCGTTCAGAAAAAATCCTGCAGGATCGCCTGATGGACAAGGCTAAAAACGGCAATATCAAAATCATGTGGAACAGTCAGGTGGATGAAGTGCTCGGCGATGAAAAAGGCGTTAACGCCGTGCGCATCAAAAGCACCAGCGATGGCAGCACCCAAGATGTACCGGTAAATGGTTTGTTTATCGCCATCGGCCACAAACCCAACACAGAAATTTTTGCCGGCCAGTTGGACATGCACAACGGCTACATCAAGGTGAAAAGCGGTACCGAAGGCAATGCCACGCAAACCAATGTCACCGGTGTATTTGCCGCAGGCGACGTGGCCGACCACATCTACCGTCAAGCCATCACCTCATCAGGCTCCGGCTGTATGGCCGCCCTAGATGCCGAGCGTTACCTCGACGCCCTCAAGTAAGCCATGCTCCCCCCTTGGCTGCGGGCGGACAAACGCTGGTTCCCTCCCACCAGCGCCGCCCTTGCAGAGCCCAACGGGCTCTTAGCCCTCGGGGGGGATCTCTCCCCTACTCGCCTTATCAACGCCTATCAACGGGGTATTTTCCCCTGGTATAGCGAAGGCCAGCCTATTCTTTGGTGGAGCCCGGATCCTCGGGTGGTGATCTACCCAGGCGAAGCCCATATCTCCAGCAGCCTAAAAAAATTCCTGCGCAAAAGCCCCTGGCAGGTTCGCATAGACCAAACTTTTAACGAGGTAACGCGCCAGTGCGCAGCCCCCAGGCGAGATAGCCATGGCACCTGGCTGCTAGATGACATGCAGCAGGCCTATGGGCAATTACACAACCTGGGCGTTGCCCATAGCGTTGAAGTCTGGGGCGAAGATGAATTATTGGGCGGGCTTTATGGGGTGAGCCTGGGGCGGGTATTTTTTGGCGAATCCATGTTTAGCCGGGCCGAGAACGGCTCTAAAGTTGCACTGGTGGCCCTAAGTCATCTGCTTAAGCAGGCGGATTTTGCCCTTATTGATTGCCAAGTGGGCAATCCTCATTTATTTTCCATGGGCGCTGTGCAGCTGCCACGGGCTAAATTTGAAGCCCTCTTGCAGCAGCACGCCGGCGCGCCCGAGGGCCCTTGGTCATACTGGAGCACACTGAGTTTTCCCTGTGAGTACTTTATCCAACCTTAAGCTGTACGCCACCTATCCCCATGCCTGTAGTTATTTAGAGGGGCAGGAGGCGACAACGCTATTTATAGACCCTCAGGCTAGGGTGGATCACGCCCTCTATAGCCATCTGTCGGATTTAGGCTTTCGCCGCAGTGGTGATCACATCTACCGCCCCCGCTGCCAAACCTGTAAGGCCTGTATCCCGGTGCGCATCCCCGTGTTGCAATTTAGAGCAACCCGCCAGCAAAAACGCTGCTGGGCGCGCAACCAGGATTTAACCATTATTGTTTCCCAACAGCTCAACCTCCCCCTCTACTACCCCCTCTACGCCCGCTATATCAGCGAGCGCCACGCCGATGGCGATATGTACCCGCCCAACGAAGAACAATTGGTGAATTTTTTAAAACCGGCGGTGGATGAAGGTACAGATTACTTAGAGTTTTGGCTGCAGGATGAGCTAATTGCAGTGGCGGTGAGCGATAGGCTCGCCCAGGGGCTCTCCGCCATTTACACCTTTTACAGCCCGGCGCCTGAGCACCAGGGGCGCAGCCTTGGGGTAATGGCCGTGTTGTTTCAAATCGCCCGCGCCCGGCAGCTGGCGCTGCCTTACGTGTACTTGGGCTACTGGATCAAAAACTGCCGCAAGATGGCCTACAAAAACCACTACCGGCCCTTGGAACTGCTAATCGAGCAGGTATGGGTGCCCACCGGGCTGGAATAGCCCGACAGCTTCGTCCAAGCGGATACCTGCGCCTAGGTGGCGCCAAGCTTAACGGCCTTCAAACTTCAAACCGATGATATTGCGCTGGGCATAGACGATTTTCATAGGCACCGGCTGCTCATTCACCTGCCCGACGGTTTTCTTAAATAAAACATTCAGCACTGTGCCCACTGGCGGCAGGGCGTGATTTTCAATCATCACCTGGGCGCCGCCGTCGGAAATATCGCGGGCCGTGCCCATGATGGTGCCTATGGATGGGTGGGTGAGAATGACTTTAAACGAGGCCTGGGTGCGCTCATAGAGACGACGATCTTCCATCCTTTCTGCTCCTAGTTGGGATCTCCCCTAACCTTAGCAGGCGCTCGGCAACTTCACCAAAAGGCCCGACTAATGGTCATTGCCAAACAGGACTATTTATCCACACAGTCTGTGGATAAGTCTGTGCACGCATTATGAGTAAGTGGCGCCAAAGCGCATTTTTTCTGAATTCTGGGGTGTTGGTGGGCTTTTATACAAATTAAAAAATACTTTTAATTTCAACAACTTAAAATAGTCAATCGAGTAGAGAGAATTTTTTTAGCATTTTTTTGGGTAAAACCTCTTGAACTTTATCACTTGTGGAAAATTCACCCGTGTGTGCCTTGAATTAGTGCTGGCCTGAACGAAAAACAGCACCTTAAAGGTGCTGTTCTCGGGGGAATTAACCGGTACTGAAGGCGGCGAGAATCAGAATTCCAAGCCCAAACGGCGGCCCACTAACTCATAGGATTCAATCACATTGCCGAGGTTTTGACGGAAGCGGTCCTTATCTAGTTTCTCGCGGGTTTCCACATCCCACAGGCGGCAGCCATCGGGAGAGAACTCATCACCCAAAATCACCTCGCCCTTATAAACGCCAAACTCAAGCTTGTAGTCCACCAGTAACATACCACCGGCCAAAAACAACTCTTTAAGTACGGCGTTTACCTTGAAGGTAAGGGCCTTCATGGTATCCACTTGCGCTTCCGTGGCCCAGCCAAAAGAGCGGATGTGGTAGTCGTTAATCATGGGGTCGCCCAGGGCGTCGTTCTTTAGGAAGAACTCAAAGGTGGGTGGGTTTAATTCCATGCCCTCTTGCACGCCCAAACGGCGACAAATGGAACCCGCGGCGATGTTGCGCACCACACATTCCACAGGAATCATGGTGAGGGATTTCACCACGGATTCGGTCTCCGACAGTAGGCCTTCAAAGTGAGTGGGGATACCCGCCGCCTGTAATTTGCCCATAATGAAGGCGTTAAACTTGTTATTCACCATGCCTTTGCGGTCAAGCTGCTCAACCTTTTTGCCGTCAAACGCCGAGGTGTCGTTGCGGAATAATAAAATCAGTTTGTCCGGGTCGTCCGTAGAAAAAACCGATTTGGCTTTACCCTTGTATAACTCGTCTTTACGTTGCATAAGAAACCTCTTGCTACTGAAGTGTCAGCCAGTCAAAGCCCTGATTTTGACAGGCGTAGTGAATAGGAAAGTGCGGCAGTATACCTTCCAACGCGGCCGCCGCGCGGCAGATGCTGTTGTTTGTTTGACTGATGTGGCCAATCACTAAATGCTGCAGGCGGCTGATATCCAACTGCTGCAGTAAACTCTGGGTTTGGGCATTGCTCAAATGCCCCCACTGGCCGGCCACTCGGCGCTTAAGGGAGGCGGGGTACGGCCCGCAGGCGAGCATCACCGGATCGTGGTTGGCCTCCACCAACAGTGCATCGCAGGCTTGGTAGGCATCGATCACGCTGGCGGTAATACTGCCGAGATCCGTCAGCAGCCCCAATTTTTTGCCCGCCCGGTGGAATACAAATTGGCTGGGCTGTGCCGCATCGTGGGCAACCGCCACCGGTAGAATCTCAAAGCCGCCCAACTCAAACGCTACCCCAGGTTCAATAATACGCTCCAGGGGCAGCGGGCCTAAACGGCCACTGGCCCGGGTGCCCGCCGTCATCACCACCGGGATGCGGTACTTGCGGGCCAAAGGCCCGATGCCGCGAATATGGTCTGAATGTTCGTGAGTGACCAACACCGCGCTAAGGTCGGCAGGAGCCGCGCCCAGGCGCTCCATGCGGCTATGCAACTCCCGCAGGCTAAAACCGCAGTCCACCAACAGCGTGTCGCCATCACAACTCACTAAGGTTGCATTGCCTTGACTACCGCTGCCCAGGGACGCAAAACGCATGGATTACATGAGGTTCCGGCGCAGAACACTCAAACGAGCCTTGGCTTCCAAGGGCTCCAGGGGCAGGCCGCGCACGCTGCGGATCAAGACTAATTGCTCGCTGCCATGGGGTAACAGGCGCACCCAGTAGCCTTCAGCTTTTTTATGTGGCGCCCCGAAGGCGGCCTCAGCGATACCCTCAAAGGCGGGCGCCGCTGCTGGATCCAAGTGTTTAACAGCGCTATCCCACGGCAGCGCAGGCTTGGCGGGCGCCTGGGCTTTGCGGCGCAGAATCGTGCGAGCAAACCAGCCGGGGGGGGATTCTTGATCGGCGTAGCCTTCCAAATACAACAGGCCATCGTCCGCCTGGCCCCACTTCACAAAACCTTCAGACTCAAGGGCGCGGCTTAAACTGGCCTTGGCGCGATCCAGCGGCAGGCGCAGGCGCAGTACCGGCTCGCCTTGGAACAGCGTCAAGCCGGACTTCACGTCGCCGCCCACGGTTTGCCCCAATAGTGACGCCGAGCGATTGGTAATGCCCAGCGCTAAGCTGTTGGCCAGGTTATCCACCAGCC
>DAOQGS010000246.1:0-5657 GCA_035338675.1 Cellvibrionaceae bacterium | reverse complement strand
CCTTCTTAAAATCACGCGACGGTTTTGCTCTGGCGTTTTCGCTGGCAGGGTTCCCCAAGTAATTTGATATTGCAGCCTGTAGGCCGCAATATCAAATTACTTGGGGAACACTGCCAGCGAAAACACCAGAGCAAAACCGTCGCGTGATTTTAAGAAGGGGGGTTGAGTGTCTGCGAGAGGGTGCAGAGGGTGCGAAGGCTTTGAGGGAGTACAAGCTCAGTCAAAGGCAGGTGTTCAAAGCATAACACAGGTTTGGCTAAATGGCTGTGTGGCCTGGCAAAATGTCTGCCAAGCGGCTAATACCTGTTAACCGCCTTAGTGCTTGCGGGCTTTGCGCCTGCGGCGATTGAGGCGAAAGGCCGAATCTGCTAGTCTGCCGCCCCGTTCAGCCAGGCAGCTGTTGCCTGTGTGCCCTATTGTTGCGGTGGTGTGTTCGGCCCCGCCGCGCAATGTCCAGCGCCCCTGCGCGCATGTTTATACTCAAGGTTTTAAGCGTTTCATGACTCGTTTTGTGTTTGTGACCGGTGGGGTGGTGTCCTCACTGGGTAAGGGTATTGCGTCAGCGTCATTGGCCGCCGTGCTTGAAGCGCGGGGCTTGAAAGTGACCATCATGAAGCTTGACCCCTACATTAATGTGGACCCAGGCACCATGAGCCCGTTTCAACACGGTGAGGTGTACGTGACCGATGACGGCGCGGAAACCGATTTAGATCTGGGCCATTACGAGCGCTTTTTGCGCACCCGCATGACCCGCCGCAACAACTTCACCACTGGCCGCGTCTATGAAACTGTCCTGCGCAAAGAGCGCCGGGGGGATTATTTAGGCGGCACGGTACAAGTGATTCCGCATATTACCGATGAAATCAAACGCCGCATTTTAGAGGGTGGCGAGGGCTATGATGTGGCCCTGGTGGAAGTGGGCGGCACAGTTGGGGATATTGAATCCCAGCCGTTTTTAGAGGCCATCCGCCAGTTAAAAGTGGACATGGGGCCGAGCAATGCCCAGTTAATTCACCTCACCCTGGTGCCCTACATAGCCACTGCGGGCGAGACCAAAACTAAGCCCACTCAGCACTCGGTAAAAGAGCTGCGCACCATCGGCCTGCAGCCGGACTTTTTGCTCTGCCGCTCGGAAATCCCGGTAGATGAAGACTCCCGCCGCAAAATTGCGCTATTCACCAACGTGAGTTTTGACTGCGTAGTACCTCTGCCAGACTGCGACACCATCTACCGCATTCCCCGCCTGTTACAAACCCATAAGCTCGACGCTATTTTGCTCAAACACTTTGGCATTGAAGCGCCGGAAGCTGATTTAAGTGAGTGGGATCGAGTGATCGAAGGCAAGTTACACCCCACCAAAGCGGTTACCATCGCCATGGTGGGCAAATACATGGATTTACTGGATGCCTATAAATCCCTCATTGAAGCCCTCTCCCACGCCGGTATTCGCACCTTTACCCAGGTGAATTTTAACTTTATCAACGCCGAAGACTTAGAAGAGCAGGGCCTTAAGCTGCTCGATGGCGCCGATGCGATTTTGGTGCCCGGCGGTTTTGGCGAGCGGGGCTTAGAAGGCAAGCTGATGGCTGTGCGCCACGCCCGGGAGAATAAAATCCCCTACTTGGGTATTTGCCTGGGTATGCAATCGGTGGTGATTGAATTTGCCCGCAATGTATTAGGCTGGAGCGATGCGAACTCCACCGAATTCAACCCCAAAAGCAGCCACCCGGTGATCGGCCTGATCACCGAGTGGATCACCGCCGAAGGCGCCGTCGAAACCCGCGATGAATCCTCTGATTTAGGTGGCACCATGCGTTTAGGCGCCCAGGAGTGCCGCCTGGTGAAAGGCTCTAAAGCCCGCGCCATTTACGGCTCAGACCTAATCCGCGAGCGCCACCGCCACCGCTATGAAGTGAACAACCGCTACCTGGACGCCCTGCGCCAGGGTGGCCTTAGCATCGGCGGTTGGTCTGCTGACGACACTTTGGTGGAGGTTGTCGAACTGCCCGATCACCCCTGGTTTGTGGCCTGCCAATTTCACCCTGAATTCACCTCCACCCCCCGGGATGGCCACCCCTTGTTTACCAGTTATATCCAAGCGGCCGTCGCCCACAAAGAGGCCCAAGCATGAGCGCGTCTCCGGTAATTCAGGTAGGCGCCATCCCGGTTGCCAACCACCTGCCCATGGTGCTGTTTGGCGGCATGAACGTATTGGAATCCCGGGATATGGCCATGCAGGTGGCGGAGCACTATGTTCAGGTCACGCAAAAACTCGGCATTCCCTATGTGTTTAAGGCCTCCTTTGATAAGGCCAACCGCTCCTCCATCCACTCCTACAGAGGCCCAGGCCTGGACGAGGGGCTGAAGATCTTTGCGGAAATAAAACGCACCTTTGGGGTGCCGGTGATTACCGATGTGCACGAACCCCACCAGGCCGCCGCCGTGGCCGAGGTGTGCGATGTGATTCAGCTGCCAGCGTTTTTGGCCCGCCAGACGGATTTGGTCGCCGCCATGGCCGCCACCAAGGCGGTGATTAATGTAAAAAAACCGCAGTTTTTAAGCCCCGGCCAGATGAAAAACATCGTCGAGAAATTCCGCGAGTGCGGTAACGAGCAGGTGATTTTGTGTGAGCGCGGCTCTTGTATGGGTTATGACAACCTGGTGGTGGACATGCTGGGCTTTCGCACCATGCGCGAGTGCACCGGGGGCCTACCGGTAATCTTCGACGTGACCCACTCCCTACAGTGCCGAGACCCCATGGGCGCGGCCTCCGGTGGGCGGCGCCAGCAGGTGGCGGAGCTTGCCCGCGCCGGTATCGCCGTGGGTCTTGCAGGTTTATTTTTAGAGGCCCACCCAGACCCAGACACCGCCCGCTGCGACGGCCCCAGTGCTTTACCCTTGGCGCAGTTGGAACCCTTTTTAGCGCAGCTCAAAGCCATTGACGACCTAGTGAAATCCCTGCCCGCCCTGGATATTCGCTAGACAATAATTTTGCAAACCCCTTTCACTCGACAGAACGCACAACGGAGACCCCATGAGCACAATAGTTAACGTAACCGGTTTTGAAGTAATGGATTCCCGTGGCAACCCCACGGTAATGGCAGAAGTGGTCTTAGCCTGCGGCGCCGTCGGCAGCGCCTGCGCCCCGTCGGGTGCCTCCACTGGCTCCCGCGAAGCCCTTGAGCTGCGGGATGGAGATAAGAGCCGCTACCTGGGCAAAGGCGTGTTAAAGGCCGTGGCCAATATCAACGACACCATCAAGCCCTTGCTGCTCGGCAAAGATGCCATCAACCAGCGCGAACTGGACAACATCATGTTGGCCGCCGACGGCACCGAGAACAAATCTAAGCTGGGCGCCAATGCCATTTTGGCTGTGTCCTTAGCTGCCGCTAAGGCCGCTGCCATCAGCAAAAAAGTGCCCCTCTACGCCCACATCGCCGACATCAACGGCACCCCGGGCCGTTACACCATGCCGGTGCCTATGATGAACATCATCAACGGCGGTGAGCACGCGGATAACAACGTGGACATTCAAGAGTTCATGATTCAGCCAGTGGCCGCTAAAACCTTCGCCGATGCTTTGCGCATGGGCGCGGAAGTCTTCCACAGCTTGAAAAAAGTGCTCTCCGGCCGTGGCCTTAACACCGCTGTGGGCGATGAGGGTGGCTTTGCGCCGAACCTGCCGTCCAACGAAGCGGCCCTGCAAGCCATTGCCGAAGCCGTTGCCGCAGCCGGTTACACGCTTGGCACCGACATCACTCTGGCCCTGGACTGCGCTGCCTCTGAATTCTACAAAGAAGGCCGCTACCACTTGGATGGCGATGGCAAAACCTTTAGCTCTGCTGAGTTTGCTGATTACCTGGCGGACCTGGCCGCCCGTTACCCTATTTTGTCCATCGAAGACGGTATGGATGAGAGCGACTGGGACGGCTGGAAAGTGCTCACCGATAAAATCGGCAGCAAAATCCAATTGGTGGGCGACGACCTGTTCGTAACCAACACCAAGATCCTCAAAGAGGGCATCGACAAATCCATCGCCAACTCAATTTTGATTAAATTCAACCAAATCGGCTCCTTAAGCGAAACTCTGGACGCTATCAAAATGGCACAGGATGCAGGTTACACCGCGGTTATTTCTCACCGCTCTGGCGAAACCGAAGACACCACCATCGCCGACCTGGCCGTGGCCACCGCCGCAGGACAAATCAAAACCGGTTCACTCTCGCGCTCTGACCGCGTCGCCAAGTACAACCGCTTACTGCGCATCGAGGCGGAGCTGGGCGCTAAGGCTGCCTACAAAGGCCGCGCTGAGTTCAAATAAGCCCGTCTGAAAAAGCCCCAGCTTGGTCTGGGGCTTTTTTATGCCTGCTGCCACCTTCTTACCTCGCTTGCGGCCCCGTTCATGCGTTATTTGGTAATCGCCCTATTAGTGCTTTTGGGTTATCTGCAGTACCGCCTGTGGATGGCTGAGGGCGGCTTTGTGGATGTGGCGCGTTTGAACAAAGAAATCGCCCGCCAGGAGCGGGAGAACGCCGCCCTGCGCGAGCGCAATCGCATACTGCTGGCGGAGGTTGAATCCCTCAAGCAGGGGGTGGATACCCTGGAGGAGCGTGCCCGCACGGATATGGGTATGGTGAAAGAAGGCGAGACGTTTTTTCTGTTTTTAAAAGATAACCACAAACCGCAATGACCGACACGCCCCCCCGCCTTTGGGCGCTTATTCCCGCTGCAGGTACGGGCAGCCGTATGCAGGCGGCCTCGCCAAAACAATACCTTCCTTTGGCGGGCAAAACCCTTTTAGAAGTTACCCTGGGGAAATTTTTGTCCCGCCGGGATTTAGCTGGTTTGCTGTTGGTGTCGGCGGCCGATGACAGTCGTGCCGCCGCTCTTGAACTGCCTTTGCTGCGCTGCTCTGGCGGCGCCAGTCGCGCCGATTCGGTGCTGGCGGGGATTGAGTTTTTGTTAACTCAGGGTGCCGAGGGCCAGGACTATGTACTGGTGCACGATGCCGCACGGCCTTGTGTTACCACAGAGCGCATCGACGCCTTGATCCAAACCGTGCTTGCCCAGGGCCGCGGCGGCCTCTTGGCCTGCCCGGTGAGCGATACTCTTAAACAGTCCGACGGCGAGCAACTGCCTGCCACTTCGTGCACCCTCGATCGCACCCAAATTTGGCAGGCCCACACGCCGCAAATGTTCCGCCTAGGCGAGCTTAAAGCGGCCCTGCAGCAGGCTAAAATTCTCGGCCAAGCGGTGACCGATGAAGCCTCTGCCCTGGAGCTTACCGGCGTTAAACCCCTGCTGGTTGCCGACCGGCGGGACAATATCAAAGTGACACTGCCGGAGGATTTAGCTCTGGCGGAATTTATTCTGCAGCGCCACGAGGAGCAGGGCTTATGAATATTCGCATCGGCCAGGGCTTCGACGTCCACGCCTTTGGCCCCGGTGACAAAATTGTGCTGGGCGGCGTGGTAATCCCCTATAGCCAAGGGCTAGTTGCCCATTCCGACGGCGATGTATTACTGCACGCCCTGGCGGATGCGCTGCTGGGCGCTGCGGCTTTAGGCGATATAGGCCGCCACTTTCCCGATAGCGACCCCGCCTACGCCAATGCCGACAGTCGCGCCCTGCTGCGTATGGTGGTGGCCAAGGTGCGG
>DAOQGS010000245.1:0-5661 GCA_035338675.1 Cellvibrionaceae bacterium | reverse complement strand
GCCGAACAGCAATTGAACCGCCTAACAACGCCTTCTCTTTTACGTCATCGGCGAAAACTTTGGTGAGTTTTGCAGATTTGCTATTTGGGTTGTAGTTAGGATTGTAATTGGGCGAAGTTGAATCTGTCATTTGATTGCGCAGATAAAATTGACCTAACTTGGCATTGCGCCCAACACCAAAATCTGCAAAAGCACTATCGCAGTTTGCGCATTCAATGTGCGCAGTGACCACATTGGTACCGTTAATTAAAGCACTTCGCGCTTCATCTCTCAGGCCCAAATAATGGTAGGCATCGCCCATATTGCTTGAATAAACATTTGTCGCGAGAACACCATTTACATAGATGCTGGCACTGTTGTTCCAGCGGCCCCAGAACACGATTTTATTAAAATCACTGGAAGTTAACTGGATTTCTTTGCGCAACCAAAACTCCTTTTTGTTAAACGGAGTACTAGTATAAGCAGCCCTTCCCAAACCTTTTTCGCCAAATCCTCCCGGCAGCGTCTGCCATATTCCAGTGAGGGAATAGCCTGTGCGAGTCCAAGGTGCCTGTGTGATTTCAGCTGGACATATGGTTGAATCATCTGTAAAGCGTCTTTCGTCCCAACCATATTTAGATCTGCAGGTTGCAGGGCGCTGAACAGGATTAGGATTAGTATAGGAAATAGACCAGTAGTCACCACCGAATACGCCTGGTTTTACGATCCAATCGGCCAGTTGTGGAGGAGCAATATCACCATCCACTTTGGCGCGAGCACAATCCCAATTCACATCCGCCTGTGGTGTCTGGTTCTTACTTACATTGCTTATTTTTGCCGTTGCAAGCTGATTTGAAACGTGAGAACTCAGGACAAAGCCTGCAAAGGCTTGCTGACCAAACGCCGCGTTGTCATTGCGTGATCTTAAATTCCAGCATTTTCCGTCATCCGAAGAATAGGTCAATACTGAGCTACCTGTTCTTACTGCCTTCAACCATTTGCCTGGTTGTAGAAAATGCGCTCGATAGGGTGTTGGGTATTTGTCGACATAATTAATATGATGCTTGGTGCCAAAAAACATATCGTTAATTTCTTGGTTCTGCACCCACAGGCGTTCCGAAGCATCAGTGTAGCCAGCATTCTTGCTTGGTCTGAATTGCGACTGAGAACCAAATTGTGGACGAAGCACAAACGCATAATTTTCTGCATTGGCATCAAGATCCCCCCTAAACATTACCCCCACTTTCGTCCAATCGGATGGACCAACAACACCTGGCTCAACGTAGCCAGTAACTTCCCCGTCACCCTGTAATGTTGTGTAATAAAAGTGAAACGCGTCAACGTCATTGCCTATATCATTTCCTGATGCTTTAAGTGTAATTTTGTTATCGGTGCCGACGGTTGCAGACCCCGATACGCCGACAGCACCTATATCTTTGTTTAGCCAACCACACGCATTACCCGAAAGTTTAGGATTCTTATCGGTACCATTCACATTCATGTAAACGGTTAATTGTGCACTAGTGCTAAGAGTAGTATTTGTTGAATTAATAGAAGAGGCAGTGTACGGGTTAGTACCTGTAACCTTGGCGTCACCCCATGGGGCGCCATTAATTGATGTGCCAGGTGCAAACTGCCAGATTGCATTCCAGTTTGCTACAGGTTGTGGTTCGCCTGTAATTTTAAGGCTGGCCTGGTAGCCACCCGTCCAACTCGTGGTCACCGTAAATTCACATTTCGCCATTGCAGCCTGCCCCATTAACATGGCCGAACTAAATGTAAGCAGGTTCAACAGCCGCCGCTTTAATGCTTTGTCTTCAAAATTAATAGCCTTAATCGTCATAAAATTCCCTCAAATGATAGTTACAAGATTGAGTGTTAATTTTTCCCACTTTTTTGTCCCCTATTCGCTTCGCAGTAAAACCGTTTGCTAGCGTCTGTGCCTAAATCGACTCGGGCTCCAGAATTAAGATCTCCAGAAGCGATCTGACTACTGCCTTAAATCTCAAGTTTTTGATTAAAAATTCCTTTTGGAGAACAAAATTCCGTTATTAGCGCCCGATTCCTAACCTTCTAGGATCTGAAACGAACGGCACATGGGACACATATCTGCGGTTTTACCTCATGGCTTTTTGTGTGATGAATGTCACGCTTTTAGCTTTCGGCATGAGATTCTCTATCAAAGCGGACACCCCAATTAGGTTTTAAATGGCTTAAGAGGTGGCCATAACCAGGAAGCCGCTATAAATCGAACAAAAAGCACTTTTCTGAGTTCAGGTGGGGGCTTGTGGCATGCCTAGACAAGACAGGTTTATACCCTCGCCTAATCTGCAACTGGCTGGCTGCCATTTATAGAGCAGATACGGAGTGAGACGGCGGAGGCGTTCGAAATCCTAATAGCTGTGGCAATGAAGCTGAAATAAAAATTATGGAAATATCCCAAATAGCCTCCCAAACACACAAAATATTAAGACGCTAATCCTGCAGCAAAAAAGGTTCGGTTGTTTGGCGGCTTGTTGAGTATGTTGGCTGCGATGGGATGGCAAGTTAAGTTTTGGCTGGTCGCCTAGCTCGTAATTTAGCGCCGCCACACCTCGCAAGCTAGAGCTTCAACAGGCTGTTAAGTCGCCACCGAGAGCAGCAATGCTCAGCCGAAAGCGCTGAATTTATTGATGTGCAGTTAAGAAACGAGTACGCCATAATAAAAATGGGCAGTGATACCATCCTCATTCAAAACCTCAGGTAGCCGGATATGTCTGGCGATGTTTATCGATTTTTTAATACAGGTTAGAAACTGGTTGACGATTGAATACATTAATTCAGCATGTGTTTGTGAAGCACTGAAAATAGCGTTATGGCGTCGTAAATCTCTGATTGCCCTCTCCAAGCTCCTCGCTTACAGAGGTTGAAGAGAGTTGTCTTGCAGAATCTCGGTGTGAATAAATCCATTTGCACAGCCCCTCGCTTATGGATTGTTTATCAAGTTTCCCCCTTCTTCCTGCTGATGCTGCCACAACTGCCAGTAGCGCCCACCCAGCTGTATTAATTCTGGGTGAGTGCCTTGTTCCACCACGCGGCCCTGGTCCAGCACAACAATTTTATCGGCGTCCATCACCGTCGAGAGGCGGTGGGCGATCACTAGGGTGGTGTGTTTTAAGGCGAGGGAATTAAGCGCGGCGAGGATGGATTGTTCGGTGGTGGAATCCAGGGCGGAGGTGGCCTCGTCGAAAATTAAAATCGGCGGGTTTTTTAATAATATGCGTGCGATGGCGATGCGCTGTTTTTCGCCGCCGGAGACTTTTAAACCGCGCTCGCCCACCAGGGTGTCAAAGCCTTGCGGCAACCTGGCGATAAAGTCGCTTAAATTGGCCATGGCCGCCGCGCGTTTTACGTCTTCAGCACTAGCGGCGGGATTGGCGTAATGGATGTTATAAAAAATACTGTCGTTAAACAGCACTGTATCCTGCGGCACCACGCCCATGTGTTTGCGCAGGGAGTCGGCATTTACCGCGTCTATGGCTTGGCCGTCAATTAATATGCGCCCGGCATCTGGGTCGTAAAAGCGAAATAATAACCGCGCCAGGGTGGATTTACCGGAGCCGCTGGCGCCGACTAAGGCAAGTTTTTGCCCGTGGTTAATGGCGAAGGACACATCCTGCAGTATGGGGCGGGTTTTATCGTAGCTAAAACTCACCTGCTCAAAACGAATTTCCCCTTGTTTAAAACTTAAATCCGGCGCTCCTTGAGTGTCTTTTAGTTGGCTTTTTTCGCCGAGTAATTTAAACAGGTTTTCGATATTAATCAGCGACTGGCGAATTTCCCGATACACAAAGCCTAAAAAGTTCAGCGGGATAAACAGTTGAATCATAAAGGCGTTGACCATCACCAAATCCCCCAGCGTCATGGATTTATTGGCCACCTCATAGGCGGCGAGGGTCATCATAAAACATACGGTGGCGGCGATAATAAACGCCTGACCGGAATTGAGCACAAACAGGGATAAACGATTTTTTAAGCGGGAATTTTCCCAGTCGGCCAATTGTTTATCGTATTCGGCCAATTCAAAGTGTTCCGCATTAAAATATTTGACGGTTTCGTAATTGAGCAGGCTGTCCATGGCGCGGGTGTTGGAGCGGTTGTCCTGTTCGTTGGCCTCGCGAATAAACCGGTTGCGCCACTCGGTAACCACAATGGAAAACCCCGCGTATACAACCACCGCAGCCAGCACGGTGAGCAGGTAATGCCAGTTAAACTGCGCCCATAAAATACCGGCCACCAGGGCAATTTCCAGCAGGGTGGGCAGAATATTAAACAGCATAAAACGCAGCAGAAAACTGATGCCGGTGGTGCCGCGTTCTATATCCCGCGCCAGGCCGCCGGTTTTGCGGGCCAGGTGAAAACTTAAATCCAATTGGTGTAAATGTTTGAACACCTGCAGGGTGACCCGGCGCATGGCGCGCTCGGCCACCCGGGCAAAAATGGCATCCCGCAGTTCACCGCAAAATGTCGATAAAAACCGCAGGGCGCCGTAGGCGACTAATAATCCCAGCGGCACAATGACCAGGGCCTGGCTGGCATCGAGGCTGTCGATAATGTGTTTAAGGGCTATGGGGACGGCCACATTGGCAAGCTTTGCCCCCACTAAAAGGGCCATGGCCAGGGCCACGCGCCAGGGGAATTCCATTAAATAGGGTAAAAGAACCCAGACGATGCGCCAGTTGGCAGGGCTGTTAGGGTCGGCGCTGGTGGAGTGCATGCTGCGCACAGAGATCTCCTAAGGGCAAATAGCAGGATGGATAAAACAGTGGAGGTGTGAGCGTAAAAATAGTGAGGCTGCCGGGAGTATGCGTTATGGCTCTGGGCTGAACCTACTTAACTCGGCGGGTTAATAGTTCTGCGCAGGCGGCACTCTACGTTTTTTCGATTGGGAGGGCAAAGCCGCTAAATTAGCTTAGTCTTTAATTATGGGTTTTATGTTGGGTATGAGGGCGTCGCCCTCAGGCCAGTCACATGTACGTTGGGAGAACCAGTTATGCCGCACTATAAGGCCCCCCTGCGGGAATTCGACTTTTTAATGGCCGAGGTGTTTAAGCTGCCCGGCTTCTGGCCGCAGCTGCCGGGCCTAGGTGAGGTGGACTGGGAGACAGCCCAGGAGGTATTAAAGCAGGCGGGCAAATGGTGTGAAGAAGTACTGGCGCCCCTAAACCGGGAGACGGATGAACAAGGCTGCCAGCTTAAAGACGGCCGGGTGACTACGCCTGCGGGCTTTAAGGCGGCCTATCAAGACTATGCGGCCGGGGGCTGGGTGGGCCTGGGCGGCAACCCGGCGTTCGGCGGCATGGGCCTGCCTAAATCCCTGGTGGCGGCGGTGGAGGAGATGGTGCAGGGCAGCTGCATGGCCTTTGGCCTTGCCCCCATGCTCAGCGCCGGGGCCTGTGTAGCCCTTGATGCCCACGCCAGCGACGCGATTAAACAGCTGTATTTACCCAAGCTCTACAGCGGTGAGTGGGCTGGGGTGATGGATTTAACCGAACCCCAGGCGGGCACCGACCTGGGCCTGTTGCGCAGCAAGGCCCTGCCGCAGGATGACGGCAGCTACGCCATTACCGGCAGCAAAATTTTTATCACCTGGGGGGAGCAGGACTTTACCGACAACATCATTCACCTGGTGCTGGCCCGCCT
>DAOQGS010000244.1:0-5688 GCA_035338675.1 Cellvibrionaceae bacterium | reverse complement strand
GGATCTGGTAAAAGCAAACCCGCCTGCGCACCCTGGCGCAGACGAGTTGCACGCAGAGTTAGGCGCAGCTTATGAGCGGGCTTTTGGCGGTTTTTTCCCGCTGGTTTTTTTCGCTGGCGGAGCCACCGGCGGCGGCTCTAAAAGAGTGAAGCGCACGGATTTTTCTGTGTCCGAATTGCCGCCGATAAACACTTCAAAATCCCCCGCTTCAAGGCCATAGGTCATATCCAAACGGTAAAAAGCCAGCATATCCGGGGTGATTTCAAAACTAATATCGCGACTTTCACCCGGCTGCAGCAGAATTTTTTGAAAGCCTTTTAATTCTTTTACCGGGCGGGACACGCTGGCGAGAGGGTCGTGAATATACAGCTGGGCCACTTCTTCACCTGCCATTTTGCCGGTGTTAGTAAGGGTGACGCTGGCGGTAATGCCGCTGCCCATGCTCAGCGTATTACTGCTTAACCGCAGATTGCTGTAGGTGAAATCCGTGTAGCTTAGGCCATAGCCAAAGGGGTAAAGGGCGGAGTTGGCCACGTCCACGTAGCGGCTTTTGTAGGTGCGGGTATTGGCTTCCGGCTGGGCTTTGTTATCGGTGGGCCGCCCGGTGGGTAAGTGGTTATAAAACAGTGGCACCTGGCCGATACTGCGCGGGAAACTCATGGGCAATTTGCCGCTGGGGTTGTAATCGCCAAATAACACATCAGCCACCGCATTACCCGCTTCGGTGCCTAGGTGCCAGGTTTGTAAAATGGCGTCGGCTTTTTTCTCGGCGTTCATAAGCGTTAAAGGGCGGCCGGAGCTGACTAATAAAATAACCGGTTTATTGGTGTCGGCAATGGCGCGCAATAAATTGCTTTGATGGCCGGGGAAATCTAAAGAGGTGCGGGCGCCGTCTTCACCCACTAATGAGGTGGGTTCGCCTAAGGCCATAATCACATAATCGGCTTGCAGGGCGAGGTTGACGGCCTTGGCTATGTCTTTAGCGTCGCAGGCAAATAAAAAGCTGCAGCCAGCGGCGGAAATAATTTTGGTTTTTGGGTCCACCGCATTTTTAATGCCTTGCAAAATGGAGACGGGATCATCCGGTTTGGAAAATAACGCCCAAGTGGAATTTTGGTCTTCTTTGCTGTCGGCCATGGGGCCAATCACCGCCAGGGTGCGGATTTTTTTCGGCAGCGGCAATAATTTTTTATCGTTTTTTAACAACACTATGGAGCGTTTGGCGATGTCGCGGGCGAGGGCGCGGTGTTTATCGGAAAACACTATGGCGTCGCGGGTTTTGGCATCGGGTAAATATTTATACGGGTCTTCAAATAAACCTAGGCGATTTTTTAATTGCAAAATGCGCCGCACCGCATCGTTTAATTGGGGCTCGGTAATTTTTTGCTCCGCTAATAATGCCGGTAAATGGCCGGTGTAGGCATTGGCCATCATGTCCATATCGGTGGTGGCGTTAAAGGCTTTTAGGGCGGCATCTTGTAAATCTTTGGCCACGCCATGGGCGATTAATTCTTTAATGGCTTCGTAGTCGGTTACCACCGTGCCGTTAAATTGCCACTCATTGCGCAGAATTTGCCGCATTAAAAAAGGGTCCATCACGGCGGGCACACCGTTGAGGGTATTAAACGCGCTCATTACGGTGGCAGCGCCCGCCTCCAGGGCGGCTTTATAGGGCGGTAAATAGGCTTCGCGCAGGCTGCGCTCGCTCATATCCACCGAGTTGTATTCCCGCCCGGCTTCGGGGGCGCCGTAGGCGGCGAAGTGTTTGACGGTGGCGGCGATAGTATCCGGGGCGGATAAGTCATCGCCCTGAAAGCCCTTCACCCGGGCGCGGGCGATGGCGGAGCCTAGGTAAGGATCTTCGCCTGCGCCTTCAATAATGCGGCCCCAGCGCGGGTTGCGGGAAATATCCACCATGGGGGCGAAGGTCCAGTTCACTCCAGAGGCGGCGGCCTCTTCAGCGGCCATGCGGGCAGAGCGGCGGATGAGGTCCAAATCCCAGCTGGCGGCTTCTGCCAGGGGCAGGGGGGTGGTGGTGCGGTAGCCGTGGATGACATCACCCGCGATCAAAATAGGAATTTTTAAGCGCGATTCTTCCACGGCAATGCGCTGTAATTGGCGGATGTAGTCGGAATTATTAATATTAAAAAAACCGGCCACTTGGCCTGCTTTAATCATCGCCATGTGTTTTTCCGGGCTGGGTAAACCGGGAATCACGTCAGTGGCGTTTTGGGTGCCGGCGATGATATTTAATTGCCCGGCTTTTTCTTCCGGGGTCATTTGTTTGATCAGGTCTTCAATTTGTTGATCGGTTAAGGCAAGGCTCGGCTTGCTTAACAACAGCGCCGCAAGGCCGAGGGCGCGCAAAACAGTATGGGTCATGAGTGGTCTCGTAATGGCTCTCGCCAAGATAGTGAATAGCTAGTTAAGCTGGGCATAAGCCCAGGGTCCCTATAATTAGACTTAAGCACCCCTCTCTTCGGATGACAAGTTTATGAACAATAGTACCGGTGTCAGCTTTAGCCGCCCGCTTATTATCCTGCATTGGGCCGTGGCCGCGTTAGTCTTAGCGCTGCTCGCCGCCGTTGAGCTGCATGAAGTCTTCCCCAAGGACAGCCTGATGCGCGGTTTGTTTATGAAAACGCATTTTTGGTTGGGCCTAAGTGTGGGCCTGCTCACACTGGTGCGCCTGTGGCTGCGCTGGGGCCAACACCCGGCGCCGATTACACCTGCGCCGGCCCTCTGGCAAACCCGTTTGGCGGCGGGGGTGCAGTGGGCTTTTTACGGTATTTTGTTGGTGATGCCGGTGTTGGGTTATCTGCTTATTAACGCCAAAGGCTTTGATTTATCCCTCGGGCCGATTAGCCTCGGCCATTGGGTGGCGGCGGATAAAGAATTAGTAGAAACTTTAGAAGAGCTGCACGAAACCCTCGGCAATGTGTTTATTGCCCTGGTGGCGCTGCATACGGTAGCGGCCCTCTACCACCACCATATTCTTAAAGACAGCACCTTCAGCCGCCTGCAACCACCGGCATGAAGCTGCCCGCGCCCGCCAATTCCGCTGACTTTGCCCTGCTCACCAGCCCAGATGGGGAGTTCTGGTTGGCCTATGAGCTGGCGCGGGATTTTTTATCGGCACCCCGGCACTATGCCGTGTTGGCGGGCAGCCTAGGCGGGCAAGGTGAGCTGGTGTGCCTGCAACCTCCGCAGGGTATTGCCGATGAAGAATTTATCTACCAGGAGGGCGAGCGTTTTATTATCAGCCTCGCCAATAGTCGCCAGGAGCTGAAGCTGGCGGCGCGGGACATTAGCCTGCTGGTGACCTTGCCCCACCCGGAGGGGCCGCAGGCGGCACTTTTGGCCAGTTTGGGGCGGCTCTTCACGGGTTAATGGCTGGCTTTTGGGCTATGCTGCGCTTAATTCACTGCCATAAAAATAAACAACCCATGCGCCCTGTCTCTTCGCTTGTTGTCTCTGTTTTATTCGCTGCCACGCTCTTAGCATCGCTCCCAAGCTTTGCCCTGGAGGCCGATGAGTGCAAACACTTGGATTGGTCGGTGGATGACTTAGCCAAATTTAAACAGAGCCAATTTCCCAGCGATTTTTATCAGCCCTTTGCCGGTAAAACCATTCGCCATGTGCGCATTGAAACTGGGCCGGTATTTGATCGCACCAACCCTAAAGAAAATAATTGGCTGTACCGCAGTTTGGATGCCCTGCACATCAATACCAAACCCCAGGTAATTGCCAGCCAATTATTATTTCGCGCAGGGGAATTGTTAGATGAAGATAAGGTGCTTGAATCCGCGCGGATTTTGCGCACACGCGGGTATTTAGCCAGCGCTTATATTTTGCCGGAAGCTGTGTGTGGCGATGCAGTTGACTTAGTGGTGATGACCCGCGATGTGTGGTCCACCGAACCGGATACCAGTTTGAGCCGCAACGGCGGTGAAAATAAATCTGGCTTTGGTATCAGCGAGGGCAATTTATTAGGCTATGGCAATGAACTTGCCATAGGTTATGAAACCGTGGCTGAGCGCAGCGCCATTAATTACGACTTCACCAGCCCGCATATTTTTAATTCCCATTATTACGCCCATTTGTCCTATGCGGATAAAACCGATGGCAAGGATAAAATTGTTGAATTGGCCAAGCCGTTTTATTCCCTGCAAACGCCTTATGCCTATGGTGTAACCAGTAAAACCATCACCGAGGCGGAAATTCTGCGCTATGGCGGGGTTAAGCGCTCGGCGTTTTTGCACAGCCAGGAGCGTTACGAAATTTTTGCTGGGCACGCATTGGTGGTCTCGGATGCTGCCACCACGCGCTTAATTGGCGGTGTTGCCATGGACGAAGACGAATACGCGGCAACTGCCGCTACCCGCACGCCGCTGCCTGCCGATGAAGTGAATCGCTACCCTTGGCTGGCTGTACGCAAAATTGAAAATCATTTCGGTGCGTTTAAAAACCTGCAGCAAATTCAGCGGGTGGAGGACGTTTTATTGGGCAGCGATTTGTATGTGCGCTTAGGTTATGCCGCCGAGAATTTCCGCAACGAGCGCGATGGTCTTTTAATGCAGGCGTATTATTCTGATGTGCTGGCCAGTGGCGATAATCATCTGTTGCAATTTAAATCCTCCATTGCCCTAAAAGATTACGCAGGCAGCGCCGAGCGGTTTGCCTTAACCCAGCATTTAACCTACAACCATTTTTTAAGCGACCACAGCCGCTGGTATGTGGACGCCCAGTGGGATTACGGCAAGCGTTTATTGCCCCAGGATGAATTTACCCTCGGCGGTGCAAGCGGTTTGCGCGGTTATCCGCTGGAATTTCAGCGCGGCCAGGAGCGTTATTTATTAACCACCGAATACCGCTATTTTTCCGACTGGCACTTGTTTAATTTACTGCGGGTGGGCGGGGTGGTATTTGCCGAAACCGGCAAGGCGTGGAATAGCCAAATACAAACCGGTCAGGAAACGCTTTCGGATGTGGGTTTTGGCCTGCGGATTAGCTCATCTAAAGCGCGTGTAGGTTCAGTGGTGCATATTGATATTGCTATGCCGACGGCTTCTCGCGAGGGAATTGATAGTTACCAGCTGGTGGTGTCTACCTTGCAGACGTTTTAGGCTTGATCGTTTGTAACAGCACTTTTTTCACCCGCGCAAGCGAAAATTAAGCCAGTGTGCACAATGACTCGCGGTGCAGCAGCAATGAATATAGGTTGTTTCAGGCCGTCAAAAAGAGGGATCTTTTTGACGAGCCTACATGGACGTATTCACGGCGTGTCTGAAACAACCTATATTCATTGCTGCGGGTGGGCATGCGTGCGTTACGCTGCTCACCATGTGATACTCGTCTGCTCGGGAATTTCGCTCATTCATATGAAAAAACACCAGCAAATAAAAATGCTAACCCAAAAAAATACTAAATGGTTGTGATTGCTTTATAGCGGCACCTGCTTCTGTTTTACTGCCAAGGCTATTTCAAATATTCCAAACAGTAATTTTTTGGCTGGTTTTTTGTTTTTGAGCAGCTGTCTTTTATATTGGTTGGGCGTGATGCTTTCGCCGACTGGAAGCCGTCAGGCGAGTGCTTTAGTGCTGTGACCCCCACAATACTCCGCCCGCAGTGGCGACTACAGGTTAGTGCAGACACGCCGTGAATACATCCGTGTAGGCTCGTCAAAAA
>DAOQGS010000243.1:0-5745 GCA_035338675.1 Cellvibrionaceae bacterium | reverse complement strand
CAGAAATAGCAATGACATCAGTTTCCGCTTCGGTGGATTCAAGCGCGGCAAATTGGCTGTCTATTAACCCTGACGGCATAAAGTGATTTTTGCGCGCTTGCATGCGGCTGCGGATCAGTTCTTTATCGCCCACTAAATGAATAAATTGCACGGGTATGCCGAGGGCGCGAAAGCGAGCGCGGTGGGCGGCGCGCAGGCCGGAGTAGGCGAGGACAGAGCTTTTGCCGCTGGCGGCTAGCTGCTTGAGTTTGTCGCAGAGGGCTTGAATCCAGGGCTCCCGGTGGGCGTCGGTGAGGGGGGTGCCGCTGGCCATTAGGCGTTTGGCTTCTTCTGTGTGGTAGTCGTCGGCTTCTATGTATTCAAAGCCATAGGTGTTAGCTAGATGAGCGGCAAGAGTAGATTTACCGCAGCCGCTGACGCCCATCACAATAAGGGCGAGCGGTTGATTGGATGGCTGTGTTGCTTGGGGCATGGTGGTTCCGGCACTGGGTTAAAAGCGCAAGGCTAACATGCAGGCGCCTAGGGGCCAATTGTTTGCGGCGGCCTTGGGCCTGTTGGCAAGGGGATTCCTCGGCCCGCTTGCTATTGTGGCGCAGGCTTTGTACCGTCGCGGCTTTTGCATAGGGGGAGTAAGCGGTGCGAACCGATGCGGTGTATGACCCATTATTTGCGGCAATCTCGCCGGGTGCCTGGGTGCTTACCCCCAACCGCCGTTTGGCGCGGGTGCTTATTAACGCCTACAACCGCTATCAGCAGTCTATAGGGCGCCTGGCCTGGCAGGCGCCGAACATACTCGCCTGGGCCGACGGGCTGGAGCTGCTGTGGCAGCGGGCCTTTGCGAGCCTGGGGCCAAAGCAGTGCCCCCAGCTTGGTTACCGATTTTTAAGCGACGATGAGGCCCTGACCCTCTGGCAAAATTTATTAAGTAGCCAAGCTCAAGGCTGGGACCTATTAAAGCCTGAGAGCCTGGCGGGCCCCGCCTTTAGCGCCTGGCAGAGCCTGCAGCTATGGCCAGTGTGGATGAGAGCCTGGCGGAAACCGCTGTATTTAAGGCCGCAGCTGGGCAATTTGAATTGGAACTGGAGCGGCGAGGGGCCCTGTGCAGTGCCCAGGTGGCACCCATATTGGCTCAGCTCCTAACCGATGAGCCTGGCTCAGCACATATCCGCCCACTGCCCGAAGCCCTATGGTTAACCGGCTTTGACGATATCAACCCAGCCCAAGAGGCTTTGTTAAAGGCACTTAACGGCCGGGGCTGCGGGCTTCATTATTTCGAACCCCAGCGCCAGGTGAATGCATGTCTGTTGCCCTGTAATGATGAAGCCGAAGAGCTGGCCTCTGCCGCCGCTTGGGCCAAAGAGCGATTGCAGGCAGAGCCTCAGGCCCGGATCGGCTGGGTAATTCCCGATCTTCCCAGCCGTAAGCTTGCGGTGGAGCGGGTGCTCACCCAGGTGTTTTCCCCCCAGGATTTTCACATTCAGGAGGCGCGCCACGCCCCCGGTTATAACATCTCCGTGGCGGAACCCCTCGGCTTCACCCCACCCATCGCTGCCGCTTTGCATCTGCTGAACCTAGTGGCGGCCCCCGCCGATAGCGAGGATTGGCAGCTGTTTGCCACCAGCCCGTTTATCGGCTCCGAAGGGGAGGTACCTTGGCGGGCACGCCTATTGGGGCAGATCACGCGGCGCTATCATCAAATCACCTGGCGGCGGCTGCTCTCCGCCACCGATGCGTTTAAGGGCCAGGATGCCGCCCCCAGCTGGCAGCAGAGCCTCACCCAAACCCTCGCCTGGCGGCGGGCTCTACCTCGCCAGCGATTATGTATTGGCCAGTGGCTGGAGCATTGGCAGGTCCTGTTGGCCATTTGGCACTGGCCGGGGCAGCGGCAGCTGGATACGTTGGAATATCAGCAGTTGATGCAGTGGCCGGTGTTGCTGGCGGATGTGCAGCAGCTGGAGGCGGTGCTGGGGCCGGTGAGTTTTACTGAAGCTTTAGGCCATTTAAGCCGCTTAAGCTACCGCCCTTTTGCCGCCCAAACCGGCGATTCGCCCCTGCAAGTATTGGGTTTGTTGGAAGCGGCCGGGCAGCCCTTTGATGAATTGTGGGTGATGGGAATGGATGGCCGCCACTGGCCGCCACCGGCCCAACCTAATCCCTTATTACCCATTGCCCTGCAGCGCTCTAAACTCATGCCGCGCTCCAGCCACCAGCGGGAGTTGATGCTGGCGGAACGTTTAACCCAGCGTTTGTGCCAAGCGGCGCCCCGGGTATTGGTGAGCTTCAGCCTGCGCGAAGGGGACCGCCCCCTGGTGCCAAGCCCTTTGGTGGAGCATTTACCCCTCTACAGCGGGCCAGACGTTGCCTTGCCTAGTTCAGTGGCAGAGCAATTGCGCCCAGGCTCAGTGCCCTTAGAAGCCTTTCGGGATGACCAGGGGCCTTGTTTGGCCGCCCAGCAGGAAGGCGGCACCCAGGTGTTAAAAGATCAAGCCGCTTGCCCCTTTGCCGCTTTTGCCCGCCATCGGCTGAACGCGCAATCGGTGCAGCCGTTGTTGTTTGGGGTAAACCCAGGCCTGCGGGGCAGCCTGCTGCACTCCGTGTTGTTTCAACTCTGGCAGGCATGGCAGAGCCAGGATGTACTGATGGATTTGCAGGCAGGGGCGGTTGAGCAGGCTATTGAGGCGGCTCTGGCCCAAAGCTGGTTGGAGCTAGACCCATTTATGGGGGTTGCCCAGCGGGTGCGGGAGATTGAAAACCGCCGCTGCCAGCGGGTAGTTAATGCCCTGCTGGAGCACGAACGCCAGCGGCCACCGTTTAGTGTGGCTACGCTTGAAGCTAAGCAGCAGATCCAGTTGGGGCAGGTGCGCTTGAACCTGCGGCTGGACCGGGTGGATCGCTTAGCCGATGGCGGCCAGGTGGTGATCGATTACAAATCCCGCGAGGCGAGCCACCAACTGTGGCTGGATGAGCGCCCGGCGGACCCCCAAGTGCCGCTCTATTGCCTGCTCACTCCTGAGGTGGTGGGCGGGCTGTTTGCGGTGTTGGAGCCGGGTAAGGAGGGCTTTACCGGCCTTATGGAAGCGGGGCGGGATCTGCTTGGGGTGCCTGCGCCGGAGCAGCTTAAAAATACTGAAATTAGCAGTTGGCCGGAGCTTTTGACCCTCTGGCAGCAGCGCTTGCAGGCCCTGGCCGATGAGTTCAGCCAGGGAATTGCCACCACCACCCCGAGCCCAAACGTGTGTCGCTTCTGTGATTTGGCGAGCCTCTGCCGCTACAAGGAACGGGCCGCAGGCTTGGTTGCCGAGGAGGTGGAAGATGCTTAACCCTGCTTTGATCGAACCGCCCGATGCCGCCGCCCGCCGCCGGGCACTCACCCCCGATCAATCCTTTATCGTGGAGGCCCCAGCGGGCAGCGGCAAAACCGAGCTGCTCACCCAGCGCATTCTTACTCTATTGGCCCAGGTGCCTACGCCCGAGGCCATTGTGGCCATCACCTTTACCCGCAAAGCCGCGGCAGAGATGCACGCCCGCCTGGTGCAGGCCCTCAAGGCGGGGCAGGGCAGTGAGCCTGCCAATCCTCACCAGGCCTTTACCTGGCAGCTGGCCCGGCAGGTGTTGGCCCAGGATGCCAAACACGGCTGGCAACTGCTGAAAAACCCCGGCCGCCTGCGTATCTCCACCTTCGATAGCCTCTGCGCCTCCCTCACCCAGGCTCTGCCCCTGCAGTCCAAACTCGGCCATCAGCTGAGCATCAGTGAGGATCCGCAGGAGTTATACGCCCAGGCCATTGAAGACCTGTTGGCAAGCCTCGCCGAAGCAACTGCGCCCCTGAGCGGCCCCCTGGCAAGCCTTGCTAGCCTCTTGGCCCATTTGGATAACCGGGCGGAGCGGTTGGCCCACCTGCTCACTGAGGTACTGGCCCGCCGGGACGCCTGGCGGCCCCTGCTGGTGGAGCTGCGCAGCCTGCCCGATGAAAGGCGCCGGGCGATTCTGGAAGCCCATCTAGCCGAGCGCTGCGATGAACACTACGCCTGGCTTGCCGAGCAGTTTGCACCCATCTGGCCGGAACTTCGCAAAATTGCCTATGAGGCCGCTCTGCGTTTAGAGGGCAACCCCAAGGGGGCTGCCATTGCCCGCTTAAACACAATTGATCAATACCAGATGCCGCCTAGTGAAGGCGAAGAGGCCCAGGTGATTTGGCTGGGGTTACAAAACCTGCTGCTAACCCGCTCCGGCACCTTTCGCATCAACCTGGATGTGAACTGCGGCTTTCCGGCGGGTACCAGCAAGGCGGAAAAAGAACAGGCCAAGGCCGATAAAGCCGCCATGAAGGAGCTGATTTTTACCCTGGCGGGCTGCCCCGGTTTGTTGGACGCCCTCATAGCGGTGGAGCACCTGCCCAGCCGCCAGTACAGCGATGAGCAGTGGCAGGTTTTAGCGGCCGTGCTGGATGTATTGCCCCGCCTGCTTGCCCACCTGCGCCTGGTATTTGGCCGCAGCGGCCAGCTGGATTTTACCGAGGTAGCCCTAAGCGCCGAGCAGGCTTTAGGGGATGAAGAGGCGCCCACGGACTTGGCCCTGCGGCTGGATTATCAAATCCAACACCTGTTGGTGGACGAGTTCCAAGACACCTCCCCCAGCCAGGTGGAGCTGCTGCGGCGCTTAACCCTCGGTTGGCAGCCGGGGGATGGCCGCAGCCTGTTTTGCGTGGGGGATGCCATGCAGTCCATTTACAGTTTTCGCGCAGCGGATGTGAGCCTATTTCTGCACATCAAGGCCCATGGCCTGGGGGACCTATACCTGGAGCCTCTACAACTGACGGCTAACTTTCGCAGTGCGCCAAGCCTTGTGCACTGGGTGAACCGAGTGTTCGCCAAAGCCTTCCCCGAGATCAGCGATATAGCCAGCGGGGCGGTGGCCTATAGCCCCGCCGAACCCTTCCGCCCGGAGCAACCCGCCCAGGTGCACTACCTAAGCCTCGCCCCTGGCCTTGGGGAAGCGGCCCAGGCAGAGTTATTGGTGGAGCAGGTGCTGGCTCATCGCGCAGACGCACCTGAGGACACCATTGCCATCCTGGTGCGCAACCGCGCCCACGGTCAGTATTTTCTGCGCCTGGCTCAAAGTGCAGGCCTTACGCCCCTGGCGGTGGACATGCAGGCCCTGGCGGAGCACCCGGCGGTGCAGGACGCCTGGGTGTTAACTCAAGCGCTGTTTAATCCGGCGGATACTATCGCCTGGCTGAGCCTGCTGCGGGGGCCCTGGGCGGGCTTAAGCCTGAGTGATCTGCTGCAGCTGCGGCAACAGCCGGGGGTAACGGTTATGGAGCAGATCCCCCTGTGTCTTGCCGCCGACGTTTTACCTGCAGATGCCCAGCTGCGCTTAGGCCGCGCTTGGGCGGTACTTGAGAACGCCTGGCGGGAGCGCGGCCGCAAACCGGCCCGCTGGTGGCTGGAGGGCACCTGGCTTGCCCTGGGCGGCGCCAGTTGCCTCGGCCAAGAAGAGGACATAAGTAATCTTGAGCGCTACTGGCTTTGCCTTGAGAGCCTTGCCCAGCAGGGGCAGGCGCTGAGTTTGACCCGCATTGCAACAGCTCTGGGCAAACTCTACGCCGCTCCAAGCCCTAAGGCAGATGCGCGCCTACAGATTATGACTATCCATAAATCCAAGGGCCTGGAGTTTGACGCGGTGTTCCTGCCCAGCCTGCACAAGGGCAAGCGCCCGGCGGATAAACAGCTCTGGCTGTGGCAG
>DAOQGS010000242.1:0-5749 GCA_035338675.1 Cellvibrionaceae bacterium | reverse complement strand
GTTTGAAAAACGACACTATCTGTTCAATGGCCTCATCCATACCGTAAAAATCCTCAAACGCCTTGTAGCGCTTAATGATTTTGTTGGAAAAAATACGGCTAAGACGCGGATCCCGCGCGGTGTCCACCAACTCAGGCTCGCCGATGGCAAGTAGCATACGCTCAGGGGCCGAGGCGTAAACGGAAGGGTCTGATTTACAGAGCTCAAGGTATTCCTGAATACTCAATTCTTCTTTTTGTGTTGAAGCATAACGTTCACGGTAATGACTAAAAATGGTCATAGAGAGCTCCTCAGTTATGACGAAATTGCGAGGGATTGTGCGGCGACTATTCCAAGCATAGACGTTGGAAATAGTTCAGCCGACAAAATTCCCCAAAAAGATGCTTGGAACCGTCAAAAAAATGCTGCCCAACCTAATTCCGGCACTTTTGCCAAGATTATGTCAATCAACCGGTCACAATTGAGCAAATACTGACTACAGAATCGAGCCATTCAAAATCTACGCCACGGCTAGGGTAAATTCGCACTGGTTTTATTAAGGGCGCGCCCATTGCCGACGTCAAATGCTATGGTTTTGTTATATTGATACATCCGTGAAATAATTCATACATCACACACGCAAATAACGAGCATCCCCATGAAGGTATTAGTAACAGGCGGCGCAGGCTACATCGGCTCCCATACGTGTATTGAGCTGATACAGGCAGGCCATCAGGTTGTAGTGGTCGATAATTTGGCCAACGCCAAGCGTGAAGCACTCACCCGCGTCGAGGCCATTGTCGGCACTGCAATACCGTTTTATCTGGCCGATGTCACTGATCGCGCCGCACTGGACACTGTATTTAGACAGGAATCCCCCATTGACGCCGTTATTCACTTTGCAGGCTTAAAAGCGGTAGGCGA
This sequence comes from Cellvibrionaceae bacterium, assembly GCA_035338675.1. Classification (GTDB taxonomy): domain Bacteria; phylum Pseudomonadota; class Gammaproteobacteria; order Pseudomonadales; family Cellvibrionaceae; genus CAMCXE01. The sequence goes on along the minus strand of DAOQGS010000242.1, from coordinate 4,846 downwards.
GTCCTGCGAAAAGCCCGGCGACTACTATCGCGTTAATGTATACGGCTCTTTAGTCCTGGCCGATGTGATGGAGCGCCACGGGGTGCCACTGCTGGCCTTTAGTTCTTCGGCCACTGTTTATGGCGATCCCCACACAGTACCCATCCGCGAAGATTTTCCTACTGGTGCCACCAATCCCTATGGCCGCAGCAAGTTAATGGTGGAAGAGATTCTCCAGGACCTCGCTAAACGCACAAACAACACTTTGAAAATTGCCCTTCTGCGCTATTTTAATCCCATCGGCGCACATGAAAGTGGCACGATTGGTGAGGACCCAAAGGGAATCCCCAATAATTTGCTGCCTTATGTGGCACAGGTTGCCGTAGGAACCCTGCCCTGCCTGCGTGTTTTTGGCAACGACTACCCAACTCCCGATGGTACGGGTGTGCGCGATTATATTCATGTGGTGGATCTCGCCCGCGGCCACCTGGCGGCCCTACACCGCCTGAGCGACAGTGCCCCCGGCGCCTATATTTGGAACCTGGGCACTGGGCGCGGATTTAGTGTGTTGGAGGTGGTGGATGCCTTTGCTAAGGCATCGGGGAGGGAAATTCCCTACGCAATCGTACCTCGCCGCCCGGGCGATATAGCCGAGTGTTATGCCGATCCAAGCCTCGCGGCGGCGGAATTAAATTGGCGCGCGCACTATGATCTTACCCGCATGGTGACAGACGCCTGGCGCTGGCAACATCGCAATCCCAATGGCTTTGCTTAAGGTTATCGGTGAAAAAAGAAACGGCCCGGCAGGTACAACCTGCCGGGCCGCTGACAAAAAGATCAAGTCGCAATTTGCTTAGCTTCAGCTTGCTTAGCTTCAGCGGATCTCAAACCCGCCCAATTCAGGCCGCCAATTCTAGTCTCGGCCGCCAAAAATACCTGCTAAAGCGCGATTGCCCTTCAAAAAGGATAAAAAGCCCTTGTTGGGGGAAGTTTGCCGACGCAGGTAAACATCGCGGATTTCATTGATGTCCAGATCATAGGCGCTGGGGTCTAAATCCTGGGCGATCTCGATACGCTCAACCTCAGCGGCGGTAACCTTGCCCGCATCCAGTTTCGCTTGTTTAGCCTTTTCATCCAGAGCCAGGTCTAAAAAAACCGGTTCGGAGAGCGGTTTTTTCAGGGTATCCAGCACAATCATAATTTTTGGCTTTAACCGCCGCTCGAAATTTTGCTCGACAACCACCGCCACTTCCCCGGTATTTAACTCCACCAAGGTACCCGTGGGGTACAGGCCAATGGCGCGGATAAATTCCACCACCAGGTCCGATTGGAACAACTCATCGCGCACCTCATACAGGCGGCCCACGGCTTTGGAGGGCGAATAGCTGCGATTTTCACCGCGCGGTGTGGTGGTCTCATCATAGAAGGTGACGATCCCGGCGATTTTGCCCAGCAGGGGAATTTTGTCGCCGCGCAATTGCTCGGGAAAACCCGTGCCATTAAGGCGCTCACAGTGGGTTTTAACCACTGAGGTTACACGCGGTTTAATATCGGGCAGCTCGCGCAGAATCTCCACACCGAAATCCACAAACTTCTCATAGGCGGCCTGCTCGGCGGCGCTGCGGTTTTGTTTTTCCAATAATTCCAAAGGCAGGCGGGTTTTACCCAGGTCTTTAAGCAGTAACCCGAGCGCGAGCACGTCCAAATCCACTTTAGGCAAGCCTATGTGGCGGCCGAATAAAATACCCCACACGGCGCAGCGCACCGCGTGGCTGTAGGTGTACTCGTCTTTTTCTTTCACCCGGCTCAGCCAAGTGAAGGCATCTGGGCTGCGCAACACACTATCTACCATGGCGCTGGCAGTGCGTTTGGTTTCTTGAATGGGCAATTCATTGCCCGTGCCCAACTGACGCATAACTTCGCCGATGGCGGCATACACCTGTTGATGCAACTCACGGGCGCGGACTATCTCCCGGCCAAGGCTTTCCGCCACAGGATACTGGTTATGCTGCACCTTGATCGGCGCTACATCGGTCACTTTTATTTTGTTGGCAGATTTAGGCGCACTGGCAGCGCCGCCGGGGTTGCTCAGGGTGCGCAGGTTGGTTTTAACTGGCCCTGGGCCCTTGGCTATATCAATAAAGGCGTGGTTGCAATGCACTTTCAACAGCTGGATTTCTTCTAGCGTGTTGATGTAAAAGCCCTGTAAAGGAAAAGGGGTCTGCGTCCAAGGCCTATCCAAGCCAGATACAAACATGCCGAGGGTGAGTTCATTAACATCGATTTTAATTTGCTTAATACCCAAGTTAACCCCCTCTCGCTAGATGATGTTTAAATTGATTGCAAACGTGATTATAAACCAGCCAATTTGAATAAAATACAACCAACACAAAAGGATTCGATATTTGGGAACTGTCCCAAATTATTTTTGCAAATGGGTCGGGGTGTTCAGAAGGAGCGGCAAATTCACCCTCCGCTGCGACCCATTCTGCGCTAAATAGATCCCGCGCCTAATGCGACTCATGATACTCGGCTGACAACTCATTCACAGCCGAGATAAACGCACCCGCATGAGCGGGGTCCACCTCCGGTGTAATACCGTGGCCGAGGTTAAACACATGGCCGCTGCCGCGCCCATAAGCCTTGAGTATGGCAGACACTTCCGCACGAATACGCTCAGGGGAGGCATATAAAATTCCAGGGTCCATATTGCCCTGCAGGGCGACCTTATGGCCCACGCGCTGACGGGCCCCGCCTATATCGCAGGTCCAATCCAGGCCTAAGGCGGAGGCGCCGGTATTCGCCATGGACTCCAGCCACAGGCCGCCACCCTTGGTGAACAAAATCACCGGCACCGGGCGGCCCTCGTGTTCTTTCAGCAAACCATCGACAATTCGTTGCATGGGCTTAAGGGAGAATTCTTGGTAGGCGGCGGCCGATAGCGCCCCTCCCCAGGTATCAAAAATCTGTACTGCTTGAGCGCCCGCGCGAATTTGTGCGTTGAGGTAGTCAATAACCGATGCCACCAATGTATCCAGCAGCGCATGCATAACTTCTGGCTGGTTGTACATCAGGGTTTTCGAGCGGCGAAAATCTTTGCTGGAGCCGCCCTCTAACATATAGGTGGCCAGGGTCCAGGGGCTGCCGGAGAAGCCGATTAAGGGCACTCGACTATTTAACTCACGGCGAATAAGCCGCACGGCGTCCAACACATAGCCCAGGTCCCGCTCAGTATTCACCACCGGCAAGGCTTCGATATCGGCGGCGCTAGTTAAGGCTTTTTTAAATTTAGGCCCCTCGCCCTCACCGAAATACAAACCGAGCCCCATGGCGTCGGGGATGGTGAGAATGTCGGAAAACAAAATGGCTGCATCCAGGGCGTAGCGCTCTAGGGGCTGCAGCGTTACTTCGCAGGCGAGTTCGGGGTTCATACACAGGCCCATAAAATTGCCCGCCTTGGCGCGGGTGGCCCGGTACTCAGGCAGGTAGCGACCAGCCTGGCGCATCATCCAAACCGGTGTGCGATCCACAGGTTGGCGCAGCAGGGCGCGCAAAAAGCGGTCGTTTTGCAATGAACTCATAGTGACTCTCAGTAACTAGCAGCGCCTGGCAGTACCGGGCAGCGCCTGGGGATAAAGCATCGATTCAGCCTGCAAGGCCGTCGATTCAACTATTTATTATGGTTTGGACCTTGCCCGTAACCCTGCAGATACCCTGCTTAGCAAGGCCCCAAAAGCTCGGTTGTCCAACCTTTTTATCCAGTATTTATTATTCTGATTTCAGCCTGGCTGGGGCCCAATGACTGATAACTGCGCCCCCTTGCCAATTTGCAACTGCACACTAACACGGAATGATTGGAGTGTCAGGAACCTAGGGCGCAGTTTCATATTTTGGCGCGGCCTGGGTTTGCAGGCCGCGCCGAGAGCAGGTGTTACACCTGAAGATAGTCCAAGATTCCCTCGGCGGCTTCCCGGCCTTCCCAAATGGCAGTTACCACTAGGTCGGAGCCGCGCACCATATCACCGCCGGCAAACACCTTGGGGTTCTTGGTTTGGAACTTGTAGGTTTGCGCCTCGGGCGCCTCTACACCGCCCCATGCATTGGTGACTATGCCGTGCTCGGCAAACCAGGGGGCTGGGTTGGGTTTAAAGCCGAAGGCTACCAATACTATGTCAGCGGGCAAAATTTCTTCACTGCCGGGGATAATCTCGGGCTTGCGGCGACCGCGCTCATCAGGCGCCCCCAATGCTGTGGTAACTACTTTTACGCCTTCCACCTTGCCGTCGCCCACAATGGCCACCGGCTGGCGGTTAAATAAAAAGGTCACGCCTTCCTCCCGCGCGTTTTGTACTTCGCGGCGGGAGCCGGGCATGTTTTCTTCATCGCGGCGGTAGGCACAGGTAACACTAGTGGCGCCCTGGCGGATGGAGGTGCGGTTACAGTCCATAGCGGTGTCGCCACCACCTAGAATCACCACACGCTTACCCTTCACACTGATGAAATCAGCCGGGTCTTTTTCAAACCCCAGGTTGCGGTTGACGTTGGAAACCAAAAACGGCAGGGCATCGTAAACGCCGGGTAGATCCTCGCCGGGGAAGCCGCCTTTCATGTAGGTATAGGTACCCATACCCATAAACACCGCGTCGTAGTCGCGCAGCAGCTCATCTATGCTGATGTCTTTGCCGATCTCGGTGTTGAGGCGAAACTCAACCCCCATCTCCTGGAACACTTCCCGGCGGCGGCGCATAACGGATTTTTCTAATTTAAATTCCGGGATACCAAAGGTCAGCAGGCCGCCGATCTCCGGGTAGCGGTCAAACACCACGGGTTTCACGCCGTTGCGCACCAATATATCGGCACAACCAAG
>DAOQGS010000241.1:0-5778 GCA_035338675.1 Cellvibrionaceae bacterium | reverse complement strand
GCAATGGCATGGGAATAATGCGCACAGGCTCTTCCATGGCGGGGTTTGCCTCGCCGCCGTTTTCGGTTTTGCAGCTCTGGGTGTTCTGCTCCTTCATTTCATAGGGGTTGGGGATGCTATCGATGTGCTTAGGCCAATCGATGCGGGAGGAATCAATTTCGCTCCAACCGCTGGGAATGGCATCGCGAATCACCACCGTGCCGCGCAGGTAACTAATATCCGCCAGAGTTTTACCCGCCGCCAGGGCGTGGGCCAGATCCACAATGGCCCGCTCGGCATTGCCGTACAGCAGAATATCGGCGGTGGCATCATCCAACACACTGCGGCGCACCTTATCGCTCCAGTAGTCGTACTGGGCGATGCGCCGCAAACTCGCCTCGATACCGCCGAGCACCACAGGCGTATTTTTATAGGCTTCTTTACAGCGCTGGGCGTATACCGTCACCGCCCGCTCCGGGCGCTTACCCGGTTCGTTATTAGGGGTATAGGCATCGTCGCTGCGCAGGCGCAGATCAGATGTGTAGCGGTTGATCATGGAATCCATATTGCCCGCGCTGACGCCAAAAAATAAATTCGGTTTACCCAGTTCCTTAAAGGCTTCAGCACTGCTCCAATCCGGCTGGGCGATAATCCCGACCCTAAAGCCTTGGGACTCCAACAGGCGGCCGATAATGGCAGCCCCAAAACTGGGATGGTCTACATAGGCATCGCCACTGATAATTATGATGTCGCAGCTATCCCAGCCTAAGCGGTCCATCTCCGCTTTGCTCATCGGCAAAAAAGGCGCAGGTTCAAAACAGGCCGCCCAATATTTAGGGAACGAAAAAATATTCGGTGCGTTTAAGGGCACAAATTGGGCAGGTTTAGCAGCAGGGGCAGACATGGGGGGCACGACAAGGCAGGCAAATAGGCGGCCATTGTGCCAGAAATCACAATCGCCCGGCAGTGCCTATTTCGCTCTTTTGGCCCTATAAAATAAGCGGTTTTTGCGTCATTAATGGGGATTGAGTGCGGCCAGCGGGCGGTGATCCAACCCCAAATGATAGTTAAAAAAACCTAGCACCGCCGCATACACTCATTGCGAGGGCGCTGAGAGCACATCTCGATTAGTAACAACACCGAACCCATAGATAAATAATCAATTAAAGTGTATGTCTATTTCGCGCACCCTATTAACCGCTCTGCACGGGCGGCAAATAGAAGGGAATTTAGCCAAGCGTAGAGTCGATCGCGGTGCAGCAGTGGTGAATACCTGTATTCACCACTGCGAGGGCTAGCTGCACTAAAGCGCTCACGCGATGATTTCTATTAGGCGCAAGCATCAGATCCAGCCACCCTAAAAAGGGGCTGAGGATAAACAATCAATTAGAGTTTTAACTCACAACGCTTAACTATTTTTGTGTGAATTTCCCAGGCGACATTAATTATGCCGATCCCCCTTGTAGCCAATCCGGTTTATTCCTATCCCTTCCCCGCCCAGCATCGCTTCCCGATGGAAAAATTCGCGCTGTTACAAAATTATGTAGCGGCTCAAGGCTGGCTTGTAAACAATCCGTTTTACCGCCCCGGCAAGGCGAGTTTAAATCTGTTGCAATTAGCCCACTGCCCCGCCTATTTGCAGCGGTTTATTCACAATCAACAATCGCCTGCCGAACTTAAAGCCATGGGCCTACCCTGGAGTGAGGCCCTGGTGCGGCGCACACTAATTTCCCCCAACGGCACACTGCTCACCGCACTGTTGGCGCTGGAAAAAGGCATTGCCTGCCATTTGGCCGGCGGCACCCACCACGCCCACGCTAATTTCGCTGCAGGTTTTTGTATTCTCAACGACTTAGCTGTGGCCGCTCTGGCGCTGATTAAACAGCGCAAGGTAAAACGGGTGCTGATTTTTGATTGTGACGTACACCAGGGCGATGGCACGGCGCGCATTTTAGAAAATCACCCGACGATTTTTACCTGCTCCATTCACTGCGAAGCTAATTTCCCCAGCGAAAAAGCCCGCAGCCATTTAGACATAGCCCTACCCCGCGGCACCCAAACCCAAGACTATTTATTAACCCTGCAAACAACTCTGATGCAGGCAATAGCCCTCAGCCAACCGGATATTATTCTGTACGATGCGGGGGTGGATATTTACGCTCAGGATCCCTTAGGGCATTTTGCGGTCAGCGAAGCGGGTATTTATGAGCGAGATTTATTCGTATTAAATACCTGTAAAAGCCTTGGCATTCCAGTGGCAACGGTCATAGGTGGCGGCTATGATGATAATCGAGCGGCGCTTGCCGCCCGCCACGCACTGGTGATAAAAGCGGCGGTAGAGGTGTTTACCGCGCAAAGCCGTTAATTATTCATCAGCATGCTCGAATTAAACTTTAACTACAGCAGTGTTCCATAATTATTTAAATTCTCACCATTCACACACTTAATAGCTGTACGGAAGCAAAGAATACACATCATTTCAGACCGTCAAAAAGAGAGACCTTTTTGACGAGCCTGCACGGATGTATGTACGGCGTGTCTGAAATGATGTGTATTCTTTGCTGGTACCTAGGTAGTAACCATAAAAAACGCGCCGCCACACAAACTCAATTGCTAGAGGGTGTTATGAAAGTCTCCATTATCGGCCTAGGCCACGTAGGATCAGCCATTGCGTTTGTACTGTCGCTAAAAAGCATAATCAAAGAATTAGTTTTGGTAGGGCGCACACCTGAGTCGGTAATGGGGGATGTTTTGGATTTGCGCCACGGGCAATTATTTGTAGATGCCCCTAGCAAAATTTCCGCAGGCAATTTAAACGATACCGCCGACAGCGATGTATTAGTGGTGTGTGCATCTGTGCCCATGGATGCCAATATGCAAGATCGCCAAGTGCTCGGCCCCGCCAATGTAAAATTAATGGCCAGTTTATTACCGCAATTAGCGCACTATTCGCCACAGGCAAAACTGGTCATGGTGACTAATCCGGTCGATATACTGGTGTATTTCGCCATCGAATTTACCGGCTTTGCCCCCCAGCGGGTATTGGGCACCGGCACACTGGTGGACTCAGCCCGCTTTCGGCAATTATTGGCGGAGGATGTACAGATTCATACCGAAGATATTCGCGCCTATATTTTGGGTGAACATGGCCAAACCCAATTCCCGGCCATGAGTGTAGCCACAGCCGGTGGCGAGGCAATCGACGATACACCCCAGCGCCGGGAATTATTTAAACGCGCCTCCCAAGCGGGTTTTGAAGTATTGCGGCGCAAGGGCCACACCAATTACGCCATTGCGCTCGCTGCGGTGGATATTATTCACAATATTATTACCGACACCAAACACACCATGCCGGTAAGTTTAAAATCCGACGGCTTTTTAGGTGTTAGTGATGTATGCCTAAGCCTTCCTGCGGTTATTGGCAAAAATGGCATCGAGCGTATATTGCACCCCAAGCTCAACACTGAAGAACAAGCTGCTTTTTTACACTCCGCCAATCACCTGCGGGCAATTATTACCGCTATAAAAGACGAGCTAAAAACTCCTGCGGCTGGAGCTTAACAACCGCGCCAGAGTGATTTTCACGGCTTAAAAAACACGCCTTAGTGCCCCGCCGACATACTGCGTAGGGCCGCTAATTTTCCTGAGCGCAAGGATTTATCCTGTGGGTTTGCCGCCAGTGCCACTGATTTTTCCAGCGCTATTTGCGACTTGGATTTTTCACCCAAACCAAAATACGCCTGCCCCAATAATTGATAAAAATGCCCCTCTTCTTGTTTTTTTACCGCTTTTTTCAAAAGACTCACCGCCGTAGCATAATCCTTTTCCTGCAGCGCGCGCTCAGCCAAATTCGCCAAATAATAGGGATTTCGCAACCTATGCTTATGCAGCTTAGCCGCAACCTGAGCTGCCATTTGGGTGCGCCCCTGGGCTTGATACAACACCATTAAATTGCTCAGGGCTGAAGTATTTTTACTCTCAAGATGCACAGCCGTTAAGTAGGCCTGCTCAGCATCCAACCCGCGCTGCTGACTTTTATACCAAACCCCCAAATTAACCCAGGCGTCGGCATATTTTTTATTTTTCTCGATAGCCGCCTGTAAATAGTCAAACGCTTTGCTGGGCTCCTGGCGCACCATAGCCTCCACACCCAAATTATTGTAATAACGGGCCAGCGCCTCGGCATCACTCATTTCCACCGACTTAAATTTGGCTGACTCCTCAGCCGTAAAGGCGCCGAGAAATTCCGCCGTCACGCGGTTATGACCGAGCTTCACCAATGCGTTTACATGGCCCAGGTAATACATGGTGTTATCCCGCTGCAGCCACTGGAAGGGAATCTCTACCGCTTGAAACCGCGCATCCATACCCAAATACCGCGCCGACGCTACATACAATGCAGCTAGCGATAAACAATTACCCGAGCGCGTATAAAAGGCCTCAGCGGCGGTTTTGGTGCGCTGATTGTTATAAGTGATATTAAAGCCAGCCGGGCTATACAGCAGCTGATGCAGCGCAGCAACTTGTTCCGTGCGGCGCGGCAATGTCTTAATACGGGTATCCAGTGCAAGCTGCAAAGGCGCAGGCAGAGCCATAAAATCCTCCATGCGCACCTCGCTCGCCTGAGCACAAGGCAACATCATTAGGCACAGCAATAACAACAGCCAACTGCGCATAGCTTTTTCCACCTCGTATTCTGCCAAAATAAAAACCTTTCGGTTTTGTACAACTGGGGCCAGAAATTTATTAGGTCGAGCAGGCGCTTTTAATCCCCCTCTATCTGATCGGGAGCAAATGCCACACCCTTCCCGCACCCATAAACCTTCCTCGCTATCTAAAGCTTAATATGGTTACAGCTGCGCTGGGCTTATGATCTGCTTACCTAAAGCATACATTGGGCTGGTCTCTAGGGCATGCGTATAAAAACAGCACCCACTAATGCCTGAAGGAATATCAAATGGGAGGAACGATAGAAGTCGACGAGCCACTTCTCGTTGCCGACAGCGATAGAAGAAATATTTTAAGCGCGCTTGCCAATGGCCAAGCAGCAGAAAAATTACTGTCTGAAAATCAGTTGGGCATAACGGCAAGGAGGGGAGAAGTAACAAACGAGCTAAGGCTTTCCTACAAACGAATTAGCTGGCAGACAAAAAACAACACCATCAACTAAAACACTGCGGAATAGGCTGGCTTTTACTTTAGATACAGGCGATCAAACAAAAAAAGCCAGCCCTAAGGCTGGCTTTTTAGCTCCGATTACGAAGCGAAGAACTTACTCAGCGCTAGCAGCAGATTCCAAATCACCCACAATCGGGCGATCCACTAACTCCACATAGGCCATAGGCGCTTTATCACCGGTGCGGTAGCCGCACTTGATAATACGCAGATAACCACCTGGGCGAGCGTTGTAGCGAGGGCCCAGTTCGTTGAAGAGTTTACCGACGGCGGCTTTACTGCGCAGACGGTTAAACGCCAAACGGCGATTGGCAACGCTATCCACTTTGCTAAGAGTAATTAAAGGCTCAGCATAGGTACGCAACTCTTTGGCTTTGGGCAGAGTTGTTTTGATCAACTCATGCTCAACCAATGACGCAACCATGTTGCTAAACATAGCCTTGCGGTGAGAGCTTGTTCTATTTAGCTGGCGACCACTTAAACGATGACGCATAACTTAAACCCTTTGTTGATTGCTTTCTCAGCAGTCATATCTAAGGCCCACAGGGCCTTTTGTTAACATTTAGTCGCTATTTTTCAAACTGGCGGGCGGCCAGTTCTCTAAACGCATACCCAAAGACAATC
>DAOQGS010000240.1:0-5796 GCA_035338675.1 Cellvibrionaceae bacterium | reverse complement strand
GCATAACCTCTAAGTACATGCCGCCGCCGTCGGCTAAGCGGTAGGATTTTTCCTTCGGCTTCGCCAGCTTGACTGCCTTTTCAGTGAGCTTATCTTTGCCTGCCATCTGTGCCCCAACCCTGCGCGCCTGTGCCCCCAATTATGCCCCCAGAGCTTCTGGCTTTCAATGGATTCGGCTGGACGTGGTTGGAGCGAGAATAGGCTTAAAGCCAGTATTTGCGGGGGCTTTAGGACTGTTTTAGATGATGCTGAATAAGGAAATGGTGCCCGGGGCCGGACTTGAACCGGCACGGCCTCGCGGCCGGGGGATTTTAAGTCCCCTGTGTCTACCGATTTCACCACCCGGGCGGGGAGGATCGAGCTGGGCTCGTCGGTATGGATGCGCTCAAAGGTGAGAGCGCTTTTACATCTGTGCTCAGGAAGAGCATTTATTTGGAGGCGCGACCCGGAGTCGAACCGGGCTAAACGGAGTTGCAATCCGGAGCATAACCGCTTTGCTATCGCGCCTTAACAGGGGGCGCATTCTACTCAAGTTGAGGGCAAAAAACAGCCCTGGCGGAAAAATTCTTAAACGCGGGCCTGGCTCTATTCCAGCCTGCAAAAATGCGTTTGGGGGAGTGCTTAGAGCGTGGTCCTGGTTGGTTAGAGAGGACGATTAACAGGCGCGGTTGTTATTTGCGAAAGCTCGGCCAGGCGGCGCGCAGGTAGCCCACCATGGACCAAAGGGTAAGAATGGCGGCGGTATAAAGGATGGCGTAGCCGATGTAGAGCATAGGCAGATTAGTGTTGGGATCGAAGGCAAGCAGTATGGCGATGGCCGTCATTTGAAAACTGGTTTTCACCTTGCCCAGCATGGAGACGGCCACATCGGCGCGGTTGCCCGCTTCGGCCATCCATTCGCGCAGGGCGGAGATGCCGATTTCCCGGCAGATAATCACGGCGGGGGGCAGGGTGAAGGCGGCGCTGTTGTGGGCTTGAATGAGCAGAGCGAGGGCGACGGCCACCATGAGTTTATCCGCCACCGGGTCTAAAAAGGCACCAAAGGGTGTGGTGAGTTGGTAGCGGCGGGCGATAAAACCGTCGGCCCAATCGGTGATGCCAGCGAGGATAAACAGGCCGCAGCAGAGGGGGTATTTCCAGCTGAAGGGCAGGTAAAAGGCCACCACCAGCATGGGGATTAATGCGATGCGCATCAGGGTGAGCTGGTTGGCGAGGTTATACATGGAATTCTCGAACAGATGGAGCTAGGCGGGGCCGCTTAGGGCAGGTTACTCACAGTGCAAAGCAGTGTAAACCTCTTGGGCCAATTTTTTGCTGAAGCCCGGCACGCGGGCTAAATCCTCGGGATTGGCGCCGAGCACTTCCTGTAGGCCGCCAAAATAAGCCAATAACTCGCGGCGCCGTTTGGGGCCTATGCCGGGGATGTCCTCCAGGCGGGATTGGCGGCGGGTTTTGTCGCGAGCGTTTTTGTGGCCGGTGATGGCGAAGCGGTGGGCCTCGTCGCGGATTTGCTGTAAGAGATGCAGGCCGGGGTGATCGTCTTTGAGGGTTTGCTCGCGGCCATCCGGGAAGATCAGGGTTTCAAAGCCTGCTTTGCGGGTGGTGCCCTTGGCAATGCCGAGCATGGGCACATCAAGCCCCAACTGGGCGAGCACCTCAATGGCTTGGGTGAGCTGGCCCTTGCCGCCATCCACTATGAGCAGGTCCGGCAGGGGTTTGCCTTCGGCCTGTTGGCGGCTGTAGCGGCGCCCGAGGGCTTGGGCCATGGCGGCGTAGTCATCGCCCGGTGTGATGCCGTCGATGCTGAAGCGGCGGTAGTCAGTTTTGTGGGCGCGGCCTTCCAGGAACACCACGCAGGAGGCGCGGGTGGCTTCGCCTGCGCTGTGGCTGATGTCAAAACACTCCATGCGGTTGGGCGGTTCGGCAAGGCCCACTGCATCTTGCAAGGCCTGCAATTTGCGCAGGGCGGAGGCGGAGCTGGCGGCGCGCATTTTTAAGTTTTGTGCGGCGGCCTCTTGGGCCAGGGCTAACCATTTGGCGCGCATGGCGCGCACCCGCAGGTGGATGCTGAGGGTTTTGCCGCGCAGGGCGCGCACCGCTTCGATGAGGCCCGCCTCGCCCTCCACCGGGTGGCTGAGCACCACGGCATCCGGCAGGTCCATGCCCCGCTGGGAGAGGTACTGCTGGGCGAGAAATTGCTCCAGCAAGTGGCTCTCGCCTTCATCCAGTTGGTCTTTGGGGTAATAACTTTTGCTGCCGAGGATGCGGCCTTGGCGCACGTAGAGTACGTGGATGCAGCATTCCCCCGCGGAGCTGGCGATGGCCACCACATCCACATTGCCCTGGCCGCCCTCCACGGAGCTGGAGGATTGCACCTGGCGCAGGGCGGTGATTTTATCGCGAATGGCAGCGGCCTCTTCAAAGGCTAGGCGCTCGGCAGCGGCTTCCATATCCGCTACCAATTCCGCCTGTAATACCCGGTCGTCGCCGCGCAAAAATTGCTGGGTGTGGTGTACGTCCTGGGCGTAGTCGTCAGGGCTGATCAGCCCCACGCAGGGGCCGCTGCAGCGGCCGATTTGATACTGCAAACAGGGCCGGGTGCGGTTTTTAAATACGGAATCCTCGCACTGGCGCACGCCGAAGGTGCGGGCGATAAACAGCAGGCTATCGCGCACGGCTAAGCCACTGGGGAAGGGGCCGAAATAATCGCCGGGCTGTTTTTTGGCGCCGCGATGAAATGCCAAGCGCGGGTAGGGCTCTCCTTGGGATAAGAAAATATAGGGGTAGGATTTATCATCCCGCAGCATCACATTAAAAGGTGGCCGCTGGGCTTTGATGAGGTTTTGCTCCAGCACTAGGGCTTCGGCTTCACTGGGGGTGACGGTGATGGTGATAGAGGCGATACGCCGGACCAGCACCTGGGTTTTCACCGTGTGGCCGGTTTTTTGGAAATAACTGCTGACGCGGTTTTTAAGGTTTTTGGCCTTGCCGACGTAAAGGATTAGCCCCGCCGCGTCGTACATCTGGTAGACCCCCGCTTGGGTGGTCAGGTGGCTTAAAAAAGTGGCGTAATCAAAAGCTTCTGGCACGGGGAAACAAAGGGCCTAATTCACATCGTCTATATCGAGGACTTTGTGTTTTAACGCGAGAATAGTGAGTTCAACATCGCTGGTAACCCCGAGTTTTTCAAAAATGCGGTAGCGATAACTGTTGACGGTTTTGGTGCTGATGGAGAGGGAATCGGCAATCGACTGCACCTTGGCGCCATTGGCCACCATGATGGCGGTTTGCAGCTCCCGCTCGGACAGGCCCTCAAAGGGGGAGCCGGTTTTGCTGCGGCTGCAGGTACGCAGCGCCAGCTGCTGGGCCACCGATGCGCTCATGTACGGGCGGCCTGCGCAGACGGATTTAATGGCTTTGACCATTTCATCAAAATGAGCGCCCTTGCTGACATAACCGCTGGCGCCCACGCTCATAAACCGCTCCGGGAAAATATCATCGGAAATAGCGGTGACGGCGATAATTTTAACCTCTGGGTCCCCGGCGATGATGCGCCGCGTGGCCTCCAGGCCGCCGATGCCGGGCATTTTAACGTCCATTAAAATTACATTGGGGCGCAGGGCGCGGGCCATGCTGAGGGCTTCTTCGCCGTTTTTCGCCTCGCCGATCACCTCAAAACCGTCCACGTCCGCCAGCATGCGCATCAGCCCCATGCGCACCATATCGTGATCATCGACTACTAAAATTTTTACCATGGGCGATAAGTCTCTAAGCTTCTGGACAAGGCGCAACTTCCCTCAGGCAAGCGGCGGCGAATTTACCATTGTGGCGGGGAATTTGCCTAGAGGTAGCGCCTATATCGGCAGATGCTGTGCGCTCTTAACCGCAAGTAGCTACAGACTAACCTGGCACGCGGTGAATTGGCACAGGTGCATGCATTAATGTGCGGCCACAGGCCTATAGCTGGGCACCAGCGTTTTCATAACACCCCAGGCGATGACATAGGCCAGGGCGCAGAAGGCGAACATAATGGCGTAACCGGTGTGGATGGCATTGTGTGCGCTGTACCAGTCGAACAACCAGCCGCCGAATTTGGACACCACCACCCCGCCCATACCACCTGCTAAACCGCCGATGCCCACCACCGAGGCCACGCTACTGCGGGGGAACATATCCGACACGGTGGTAAAAATATTCGCCGACCAGGCCTGGTGCGCTGAGGCGCCTATACCGATAAGAATAATCGGCACCCACAGGCCAAAATGCCCCAAGGGTTGGGCGAGTAAAACCACTAGGGGGAATAACGCAATAATCAGCATGGCCCGCAGGCGGCCATCGTAGGCGGCGTAACCCTTATTAATAAAATAAGCCGGAAACCAGCCGCCGCCGATACTGCCGAGCATGGTCATGCTATACAGCACCGTCAGCGGCAACATTAATTGTGTGCCGGAAAGCCCGTATTGACCGTTTAAAAATTTCGGCAGCCAGAATAAATAAAACCACCAAACGCCATCGGTAATAAATTTGCCGAGCGCAAACGCCCAGGTTTGCCGGTAACTTAACAGGCTAAACCAACTCATGGCAGGCTCGTTTGCGCCAGCGCTGTTAGCATCCTCGGGATTGTGGTTAATGTAAGCCGCCTCTTGGGGGCTTAAGCGTTTTTGCTGGGCGGGGCTGTCGTATAAATGCAGCCAAAATAACAACCAAATAAATCCGATAGCGCCAATCACAATAAATGCCGTTTGCCAGCCCCAGTGTTCGGCAATCCAGGGCACGCTTAAGGGCGCTAAAATTGCGCCCACATTCGCGCCGGAATTAAAAATTCCAGTGGCGAGGGAGCGCTCTTTTTTCGGGAAATATTCGGCCGTGGCTTTAATGGCAGCGGGGAAATTACCCGCCTCGCCAATGGCGAGCATCATGCGTGCAAACATAAAGCCTAATACTGATGCTGGAATTGCCGCCAGGCCCGCAAGGGCTAATAGATTATTGCCCCATTCGCCGATGGGCACTGAATAGGCGTGCAGCATAGCGCCGAGGGACCAAATAATAATGGCGAGAATAAAACCCCGTTTGGTGCCTAATTTATCCACCAGGCGACCCGCACCTAACATGGCAAAGGCATAGGCAAATTGAAACACGGCGGTGATGTTGGCGTAATCCGTGTTACTCCAGGCGAATTCTTTGGAGAGTTGTGGCGCAAGCAAACTGAGTACTTGCCGGTCGAGATAATTTATGGTGGTGGCAAAAAATAATAAGCCACAAATGGTCCAGCGGTAGTTGCCTAGGTGCATTTAATTATTCTCGTTTTGGCAATGGGGTAAGAAACTTTGATTCAGCCTGCGATATTGTGGAATGGGCGTGCCATAGAAAGCTGCGGGCATTGCCACACTATTTACACATTCAGACGCAGTCGAATATTCGTAAGACGATTAACCGCTTGTTGAAATACTGCTCTTGCCAGAGCGTCGCCGCCTACTTGTTTCAATTAGCTGTTAAGGCAGGTTTTACACTTTCACACAGTTTTTTGTGGGCAGGCAATCTACCATGCACACACAATAAAATGTGACTAGTGCGAGGAGCTTTACTATGTCGATAACAACTAAAACGCAGCAAATTCTCACCCTCATACTACTGGCCGGGGCGCTCACCGCCTGCGGGGGCGATCCGTCTAAAGGCGCCAGCAGCGGCGGTACTTCTAGCAGCTCCAGTAGCACCAGTTCCGGCGGGCACATCAAACCCAGCAGTTCATCCAGTAGTTCCTCTTCCGGTAAACCAACGTCCTCCAGCAGTTCTTCC
>DAOQGS010000239.1:0-5798 GCA_035338675.1 Cellvibrionaceae bacterium | reverse complement strand
AAAGCGCTCGGCCAGACGTTCACATAAATACACCGAGCGGTGCATGCCGCCGGTACAGCCAATGGCGATAGTTAAATAACTGCGGTTATTGGCCTCAAAACTCGGTACCCATTTGCGCAGGTAGCTGTCGATATCCTCCAGCATGGCGGCCACTTCCGGCTGGCCCTTGAGAAAATTCACCACCCCCTCTTCCAGGCCGGTTTGCAGGCGCAGCTCAGGGTTCCAAAACGGATTGGGCAGGCAGCGCACGTCGAAGACAAAATCAGCGTAGGTGGGCAGGCCGTATTTGAAGCCGAAGGATTCAAACAACAATGCGGTGCCTTCGGTTTCGCCGCCGACCATTTTTTTGATGGTGCTGCGCAGCTCGTGCAGGGTGAGGTTGCTGGTATCCAGGGTGAAATCGGCCACTTCGGCAATGGGCTGCAAAATGGCCTGCTCGGCGATGATGGCCTCCTGCAGGCTGCGGGTTTTGCTGGTGAGGGGGTGTTTGCGGCGGGTTTCGCTGAAGCGCTTTAGCAGGATTTGGTTGGCCGCATCTAAAAACACCACGGTGCAGGGGGTGCCGAGGTTTTGGCTGTTGGCGATGATTTTTTGAAAACGGCCCAAATCGCCGTCGATATTGCGGGCATCTATGCCGATGGCAAATTTGTAATCTTTGTTGGAGGCCACCTGGTTGACCAGGGCGGGCAGCAGGCTCACCGGTAGGTTATCAATGCAGGTGAAGCCCACGTCCTCCAGCAATTGGAGGGCGGTGGTTTTGCCTGAGCCGGAGCGGCCACTGATCACTACGATGCGCATATTGTTATTCTCCCCAGCCCTTAAGCGGCGGTGGCGGCCGCGAACAGGCCGCCATCGTCTGCGCTTGCGCGCAGCTGCTCCACAAAATTGGCCGACTGCAGGGCTTCGGCCAGGCTTGCAAGCGTCGCTAGGTGTTGTTCGTTGGCGTCGGTGGGCACCAGCATGGCAAAGATAATATCCACCGGACGGTTATCGACTGAGTCGAAGTCGATGGGTTCCGCCAGGGTAATGAGGGCGCCGATGGTGGCGCCCTGGGTTTCAAAGCGGCAGTGGGGGATGGCGATGCC
The DNA here is from genome assembly GCA_035338675.1 of Cellvibrionaceae bacterium. Classification (GTDB taxonomy): domain Bacteria; phylum Pseudomonadota; class Gammaproteobacteria; order Pseudomonadales; family Cellvibrionaceae; genus CAMCXE01. The sequence continues at coordinate 4,713 of DAOQGS010000239.1, read as the reverse complement.
CTCGCCGATCCCGGTGGAGCCCAGGCGCTCCCGGTTGACCAGGTGACTGAATAAAACCTCTGCTGAAATGCCAGGCGTATTGTGCGCGATCAGCTCGGCCAGTTTCTCCAGTAAGCGTTTTTTACTGGAGCAGGCCATCTTGGCGCGGCAGCGTTCTGGCGTCAGCAGTTTACTCAGGTGCATACATCATTTACCTCAGACTAAACGTTTGCGCTCGTTCGAGGGCGCGATATTGAGGGACTCGCGGTATTTTGCGATGGTCCGCCGGGCCACTTGAATACCTTGGGCCTCCAATAATTCCGTAATCTTGCTGTCGCTTAAGGGCTTGCGCGGGTTTTCCGCCGCGATGAGCTTTTTGATAATCGCGCGGATGGCCGTTGATGAGCACTCACCGCCGCTGTCGGTGTTGACGTGGCTGGAGAAGAAATACTTCAGCTCAAAAATGCCCTGGGGGGTGTGCATGTATTTTTGCGTGGTCACCCGCGAGATAGTGGATTCGTGCATCTCCACCATTTCCGCCACATCGTGTAACACCATGGGTTTCATGGCTTCCGGGCCGTGTTCTAAAAAGCCCTGTTGGCGCTCGACGATACAGGTGGAGACTTTCAACAGGGTTTCATTGCGGCTTTGCAGGCTCTTTAAGAACCAGCGCGCCTCTTGCAGATTGTCCCGCAGGAAGGTGTTATCGCTGCTGCTGTCGGCCCGTTTCACCAGGCTTGCGTAGTCGGAATTGATGCGCAGCTTAGGGGCGATTTCCGGGTTTAGGTGCACCTGCCAGCGGTTGTTTTCTTTGGTGACGAACACATCCGGCACCACGTACTCGGTGGTGTCATCGCCGATGCTTTCACCCGGGCGGGGGTTGAGGCTTTGGATCAGGGCGATGGCGGTTTGCAGTTCTTCTTCTTTGACTTTCAGTTTGCGCATCAGCAGTTTGAAGTCCCGCTGGGCGAGGGCGTCCAGGTATTCATCCACTATGTCGTAGGCGGTATCCCAGCCGGGGGTGCCTTCGGGCAGCTGGCGCAGCTGGATAATCAGGGATTCACTGAGGTTCTGCGCCGCCACGCCCACCGGGTCAAATTGTTGTACCCGGTGCAACACGGCGATGACTTCATCGCGCTCCAGCTCTGGGAATTCACCTAACAGGCCCTCGTAGATGTCGTCGATGCTCTGGCAGAGCATGCCGGAGGGATCCACCGCGTCGATGATGGCTTCGGCTATGGCGAAGTCGGTGGGGGACATGGGGGTGAGGTTGAGCTGCCAATAGAGGTGATCCTGCAGGGTTTCGGTGGAGCCCCGGCGGGATTCAAAATCCATGTCTTCGTTGTCAGGCTTGGCAAGGCCGGTGCCGGTGGGGCCAGACTGGTAGATGTCGTCCCAACTGGTATCCACGGCGAGATCCGTAGGGATGGTGTCGCTCCACTCGTTTAGGGTGGTGGTGGAGCTATCGAAGTTGTCGGAGGCCGCGTCGCTGCTGTTGTCAGAACCTGCGTCGCCATCGCTGTTTACCGGGGCGGCTTCGGCGTGGCTGTAGACTTCGCTGGAAAAATCCACATTGATGTCGTCCGGCAGATCGGCTGGGCCTGAGTCTTCGGAGATTTCCAACATGGGGTTGTTATCGAGTACTTCTTGAATCTCGGCCTGTAAATCGAGGGTGGAGAGCTGCAGGAGGCGGATGGCCTGTTGCAGTTGGGGGGTCATGGTGAGTGACTGGCCGAGTTTAAGCTGTAGAGATTGCTTCATAGAACGGTAGCTCGCGAGGCTAAAAACAGGGGCTAAACCAATCGGGGTTGGTCGGGCACTGTTTTCAATTCTAGTCAGGAGCTACGGCACAAGCAACGCTTTTAAACGTCCAAAAAAGCAAACTTTAGGCCAATTGAGAATTTAGAAAAGTCAAGGCTTCAGGGGATAAAAATCTGCTCAGGGCAGTGAGGCATTTACCCTAGGGGTGACCCAGGCGCAACTACCCTGATTGCCCTGTTATTGTCTGGACTGATCAGTACCTCTAAAGCCTTTTGGGCACTCACAAGGGATGCCCTGCGGACATTCCTCTTCACCGAACGATAATGGCCAAATGCCGCTAATTCACAGGCAAAAAAATACCCCGGCTTGCCAAAATGCTCACCGGGGTACAGCGCTAATTTAAGTGCTTGTTTACTGGCACTTAATATCCGCTTGCTCGGCTTCGTCCGGCTCCATTACCACATTCGCTAAGCGCACCTGCAGCTTGCCGCTGGTGACCAGGCCAAAGCCCTGGTTAAGCTCACTAAAATCGATTTTCTGTTTGGCAAAACAGGCCATATCCACCCGGTAGCGGCGCCAGGTATTGGGCGCGGCGCTGCCCAACTGAGCGGTGAAGTCCTCCCGATGGGCGATGGATTTCGGCGCGTAGCTCATCTCAAACTCCACCTTGGCGGTGGGTTTTTGCAGCACCATCAGGTCAAACGCCACTACCCCTTTGCGGGCCAATAAATCCGTGGTGTTTTGGCTGGCTTTGGGGGTTTGCAGGGCTAAAAGGCCTGCGCCTGTGCCGTTCCACTGGGCGTCCACCGCATCCCCTTGGGTGTGCTGGTCCGCCTCGGTGAGGGTGATGACCTTGCCTGCGAGGGTGCTGGATTGGTAGGGCTGCACTTCGCTGGCGGATTGAATATTGAGCACCCAAGGGGCCTTGGCGCGGCCGTTAAACATGGGTGTATTGCCATTGATTAAATCCGCCGCGCCGCCCACATCGGTGCTTAGGGGGCCTAGGTCCGCCAATGGGGCGGCGTAGGAAAGGCCAAAGCCATAGGGGAAGAGCGGGGTGCTGCCGTCGCCTTCGTTGCTGGTTTGATCGGGTTTGGCAGGCCAGGAGAAGGACAACTTGCCTTTAAAGTCGTGGGCGATGGTGCCGTCTTTTTTGCGCAGCAATACATCGGCGATACCGCCGCCTTCAGTGCCCGGCAACCAGGCGGCCACGAAGGCGTCGCTGGCGTTTAGCTCCCGGTTCACCCACATGGGGCGGCCGGATAAAAACACGGCCACGGTTTTAATGCCCTGGGCCTTTAGGGATTCTAAGAGTTTGGCATCGCTGTTCACGCGGGGCTGGTAGGCCAGGGTTTTCACATCCCCCTGCCATTCGGCGTAGGGCTTCTCGCCGAACACCACTACGGCCACCGCAGGTTTGCCTTTAAAGCTGCCGTCTTTGCTGATGATGGCCTTGCCGCCTGCCGCTTGGATCTGCTGCTTTAAACCCTGGGCGATGCTGGTGGCGTTGGGGAAGTCGTTGTTATCCAGGCCGGTACCCTGCCAGGAAATGGTCCAACCGCCGCAAGCCTGGGGAATGTTATCGGCGCCTTCACCGGTAATCAGGATATTTTGCTTGGGGTTGAGGGGCAGTAGCTGGCCGTTGTTCTTCAGCAGCACCAGGGATTCGCGCACCGCCTGGCGGGCCAGGGCGTGGTGTTCGGGGTTGGTAAATTGGGCGGTTTGGTTGCTGTAGGGGCGTTTGATCGGCTCGCCGGATTCCATCAGGCCTGCGCGGATTTTACTGCGCAAAATACGGCTTACGGCGTCGTCCACGCGGGCCTGGCTGATGCGGCCGCTTTTCACATGGCCGATGGTGGTGTGAATAAACTCCTTCCAGTGCTCCGGCACCATGATCATATCCACGCCGGCATTGATGGAGTCCGGGCAGTCGCTGTTGGTGCAGCCGGGAATCAGGCCGTGGCTGTTCCAGTCCCCCACCACAAAACCGTCAAAGCCCATGTGTTCTTTTAAGATGGTGGTGAGTAAATACTTGTGGCCGTGCAGGCGGGTGCCCTGCCAGGAGTTGTGGCTGGCCATCACCGACAGCACGCCCGCTTCCAAGGTGGAGACATAACCTGGGCTGTGGATGCGGATTAAATCCTCTTCACTGGCGAGGTTGTTGGCGCGGTCCACGCCATCTTCAGTGCCGCCATCGCCGATAAAGTGTTTGGCGGTGGCCATCAGGCGGTTGGGCTGCATAAAGGTTGTGCCCACTTCACCCTGGAGGCCCAACACTGCCTGGCGGCCCAGGTCGGCCACTAGGGCGGAGTTTTCCGAGTAGCTTTCGTAACTGCGGCCCCAGCGGTCATCGCGCACCACCGATACCACCGGCGCATAGGTCCAGTTTTTCCCAGCGATGAGGGTTTCAACGGCGGTTACTTCTGCGATGCGGCGCACCAGGTCGCCATTGCGGCTAGCACCAAGGCCAATATTGTGGGGGAAAATGGTGGCGCCGAAGGCTTTGTTGTGGCCGTGCAAGGCATCGGTGCCCCAGAGGATTGGAATGCCTGCGCGGCCGCCGCTTTTGTCCACCGAAGCGACGTAATAACGCTGGGTTTGCAGCACCCAGTCGGAAATCTTCGCCTGTTTGTTTTTGTTGAGGTAGGCGCCGCCTGCTTCTAACACGGCGCCGACGCTAAATTCTTTGACTTGCTCGGGGGTGATAAAACCCATTTCGGCCACCACCATTTGGCCGACTTTTTCCTCCAGGCTCATACCCGCCAGCAACTGGGCCACGCGGGCATTAACTGCTGCTGTTTCGGCGGCGCTAAAAGGGGATTTAGGTTGTGGCCAGAGGGCGCGTTTGTCCGGTTGGACAGGTGCTGGGTTGGCAGTGGGGGTGGTTTGGGTGCTGTGTTGGCTGCAGGCGAGCATGGCGAGCGCCAGGCAAGAGATTCCCAGGGGGCGGAACATGCAAGATCCTCGGTCGAT